>DAIDKC010000001.1 GCA_027451045.1 Holophagaceae bacterium
ATCATCCGCGCTGCGTGGCAGCTGCGGCTGGCGGAAGGGGGCCAGGGCCTCGGGCGTGATGATCCAGGGCGAGACCGTGGTGTGGAAGTTCTTGGCGAGAAAGGGCCCCAGCGGCTGGTATTCCCAGGACTGGAGGTCTCGGGCCGACCAATCGTTGAGGAGGCAGTAGCCGGCGATGCTGCGCTCGGCCGCCTCAATGGGCACGGGCTGGCCGAGCGGGTTGCCGGGTCCGATCCACACCCCGAGCTCCAGCTCGAAGTCGAGGTTGCGGGAAGGGCCGAAGGCAGGGGAGGATTCGTCCGGCAGCTTGCGCTGGCCGAGGGGACGGCGCACCGGCGTGCCCGAGGGCCGCAGGGACGAGCTGCGGCCGTGGTACCCGATGGGCACCCACTTGTAGTTCGGCAGCAGCGGATGGTCCGGGCGGAAGAGCCTGCCGACGTTCAAGGCATGATGGATGCCGGCGTAGAAGTCGGTGTAGTCGCCAATGTGCGCGGGCAGCAGCAGCTCGCAGTCGGCTGCCCGGTGAAGCAGCCCGGGGCGCCGTGGCGAACCTTCGGCGAGGATGCGCGATGCCGCCGCACGAAGGGCTTGCCGGCAGGGGGCGCCGAGTTCGAGCAGTGGATTGAGTGTGGGGCCTTGCGCAGCCGCGCGACCGGCGGTGAGGGCGTCGCCTGCGAGCAGTCCGGCGTCCAGGAGCGAAGGGATGGAGAGGATGTGGTCACCGATGGCAATCCCGGCCTGCGGTTCCGCACCGCGCGGGCGAAAGACGCCAAGCGGAAGATTCTGGATCGGAAAATCGGCGTGGCCGTTGGCGTCTTCCACCCAGGAACGCAGGTGCGGATCATGGGTTCCGTCGCAGGCATCATCGGAATAGGCAGGCATCACGCGTGCCCCGCGGGTGGCGTGAATCGTTTCGGCAACTTCTGGCCGTAGCCTGCGTAGTCCTGCTGGAGGGCGGGCGACTGGGCCGCGTAGCGCGTGACGCGCTGGAGCAGTCGGGTCTCGAACATGAAGGCCATCGTATCCACGAGCTTTTGTGGCCCGAGTTCCATCCGGCTTGCGGTCTCGAAGGCGTCCACGTCAGGGCCGTGGGGCAGCATCATGTTGTGAAGCGAAAAGCCCCCGGGCACGAAGCCTTCAGGCTTGGCGTCGTACTTGCCGTAGATGAGCCCCATGAACTCGCTCATGACGTTCATGTGATACCAGGGCGGCCGGAACGTGTCCTCTGCAACGAGCCAACGATCGGGAAAGCAGACGAAGTCCACGTTTGCCGTGCCGGGGGTTTCCGATGGCGCGGTGAGGACGGTGAAGATGCTGGGATCGGCGTGGTCGAAGAGCAGGGGACCTACCGGTGAAAACCTGCGCAGATCGTACTTGTACGGCGCGTAGTTCCCATGCCACGCGACGACATCGAGTGGCGAGTGGTCGAGACCCGTCTTCCAGAGCGAGCCGCCCCACCTCACGAAAAGCTGGCAGGGGACTTCCGTGTCTTCGTAGGCTGCGACAGGCGTCAGGAAGTCACGCGGGTTCGCGAGGCAGTTCGCGCCGATGGGACCGCGCTCAGGCAACGTGAACTTGCCGCCGTAGTTTTCGCAGATGTACCCGCTGGCGCATCCCTCGGGCAGGCTCACCGAGAATTTGACGCCGCGCGGGATCACCGCGATCTCCGCAGGTTCGAGGTCCAGGATGCCGAACTCGGTGTGCAGGCGGATCCGCCCCTGCTGCGGCACGACGAGCAGTTCACCGTCCGCATCGTAGAAGAACTCGTTCTGCATGGAGCGCGTGGCGCAGTAGATGTGGGCGGCCATGCCGGCCATCGAGCCGGCGTCGCCCGCGGTCGTGATGGTGTGGATGCCTTCGATGAAGGAGGCAGGTCTCCCGTCTGAGGGAATGGGGCTCCAGCGCATGGGAGCGGGCGGGAGTTCGACCTCGCTGCACGGAGCCGTCCGCCAGTCGCCGCTGTCGCACTTCTCCATGCGCCCCCAGTGCTGCAGGCTGGGGCGGATGCGATAGAGCCAGCTGCGCTGGTTGGATGCGCGGGGCGCGGTGAACGGGGAACCTGAGAGCTGCTCCGCATACAGACCGTAGGCGCAGCGTTGGGGCGAGTTGCGGCCGACGGGGAGCGCGCCTGGCAGGGCCTCCGTCTCAAAACTGTTTCCGAATCCCGAGTTGTAGCGCATGCCGTTCAACATGGAAGCAGACACCTCATGGGTGGGATGCAAGCGCGACGTCCAGGCGCTCGGCCATGCGCCGGTCCGCGTCCGTGACGCCGCCGGCGTCGTGGGTGGTGAGGGTGATGCGGAGGTAGCCCCAGCCGAAGGCCAGGTCGGGGTGGTGGTTCGCGGCCTCCGCGATCGGCACGAGGGTCTCCACGAGCCGGAAGGCGGTGATGAAGTCGGGGGTGCGGATCTCGCGGTGAAGGGCCCCGTCGCGTTCGATCCAGGTCATCGTGCCACCTCCAGATTCAGCTCGGCGAGTTCCTCCTGCAGGAGCCACTCGCGGGGATAAGCTGCCACCCGGGCTTCAAGGGCGGCGAGGATCCGGGCATTGGCGGTTCCAGTCTCCCGGATCCGCCGCACCTCGTCATAGAGCACCGCCAGGTCTGCGGGCAGGGTCTCGGCCTTGCGGGCCCGGGCTTCCGCCTCGGCCTCCCCTGCCGCGAAAGCGTTCTGCTCGCCGAACCAGTGGTCCCATGCGGCAGGATCGGCGGGACCTCCGGCGACGGAGGGCAGGCTGGCGCTGAGGATGAGGAGGGCCCAGCTGGGGATATCCAGCGGGCGACCGTCCTGGTGGGCCCGCAGGTTGATCACCTCGTGTTCGCCGATGCGGAACCCGGTGAGGGAGAGGCCGGTGGGAAGCTCGAGGCTGAAGGCCCCGCGCTCCGGCAGGGCGCCCGTGCCGAAGGCCACCAGGGCCTGGCCCGGCCAGGGGCGTCCCATGGCCTGTCCCAGGCGCGAGAGGAGGACAGGCCCCTCCAGGCGTACCAGGGAGGTCGCGAGACCGGGGGAGAGGGGTCGGGTGGCCTGCAGGCGCTCCACCACCCGGGCTGTGAGTTCCAGGCCGCCATCCAGGACGAGGTGGTTCACCGTGCGGGCCCGGAGGGCCTCCTCCAGGCCGAAGTCCCCGCCGCGCTTCCATGCCAGCGTGGCCTCGAAGGCTTCCAGCACCTCGAAGAGCTGGTCGAAGTCCCGGGCCACGAAGAGCTGGGGCTGCATCCGGGTGATGTCGTACTCGGTGTCGGCGCAGGTGAGGTCCAGGGGGAGCTTGAGCACGGCCGGGGTCAGGCAGTGGGCGGACTCGCCCAGGCTGCTGAGCAGGCCGGCACCATAGATGCGGGGGGCGTCGAGACGGCCCACCAGGCCGTACTCCGCCGTCCACCAGTAGAGGCGGCTGGCCCGGGTGCTCTCGCTCACGTAGCGGCGACTGGCGGAGGCGGCGCACAGCCGCTCCTCGGCCAGCCGGATCCCCTCGGGCGTGGCGCCGGCGTCCTCCTTGACCACGCTGAGGTTCCGGATCGCCTCGTATACCGCCTGATCCTCCACGCTGGCGATGGCGCGGAACCCGACTTCCCCGCAGCGCTTGAGATACTCGGCGTAGCGGCGGTCCAGAAGGATGGGCGCATGGCCCGCGCTCTCATGCACGATGTCAGGAGCCGGCGTGTAATCGATGTGCTCGTGGCTGCGGATGTCCGCGGCGATCGCCAGCACGCCCAGCGACTGCAACTCGGTGAACACCGCCGGAGGGATGAAACCCCGCACGGCCACCGCGGACCAGCCCAGCTCATCCAGCTTCAGGTTCATCTCGTCCAGGCTGGGGATGCGGTCCAGGCCGATGCCGGTGGCCGCCAGTCCCGCCCGGTAGCTCTCGTGGGCCCGCTCGCCGAGGTGGGCGGCGAGCTGATGCAGGATGTGCCGCCACACGGCGTGATCCCTGGGGGTGTACGCGCCGGGATCCTGGTCCACCACGTAGCGTCGGAGATGGGGAGGAAGCCGTTGGAAGGCACGCTGTGTCGGGGTCAAGCAGCCTCCGGTGGAAGCTGACCCAGGGTAGCCGAAATCCATAAGATTCTGTTTAAACATCAATGGACCCGAGCAGGATCTGGGCCCTTGGGCATGACCCGCGCGACCCGGCCGGGGCCGAACCCATGGAATGGTTCGGCAAGCCACCCTGCGCAAAACCAATGCCCAGGGGTTGAACCCATCTATCCAGGCGTCCGAATTTTGAACGGATGACCCCTGAAGAAAGCCCCGAAACCGAGTGGTGTCGGGGCTTTCAGTGTGTTGGTGGCTGGAGGCAGACTCGAACTGCCGACCTAGGGATTATGAGACCCTCGCTCTAACCACCTGAGCTACCCAGCCGCGGAGGAACAGTGTAGCGGGGGCGCGGCTCTTCGTCTACGCGGGAGTTCCGGGGAGATCGTGGACCAGGATCACGATGAGCCGCCGGGGACCATGGACGCCGTAGGCGAGGGTCTGCTCGATATCGGCGGTCTTGCTGGGGCCGGAGATCATCAGGGCGTTGGGGGGCGGCGCCTGGTCCCATCCCAGGGACCGGATGGCGGACCAGAGGGTGTCGTGGATCGCGGAGGCGCGGAGCAGGGCCAGATGCACGGGCGGCACCAGGGAGAGCAGGCGTGGCTCCTGGGGGCCGGGCGCCACTAGGAGGCCGCCGGTCTCGGCCACGCCACCCAATGTGGTGGTGAAACCGGCGTCCACGGCCTGGAACAGCTCGTCCTTGAACGTCTCCACCGGCGCGTCGTAGGGACGCAGGGCCGTGGCGGTAACGGCCATGACCGCAGCCAGCCGCCGACCGGCCTCGGTTCCGGGACCATAGAGGAGTGTTTTGATGCCCTCCCGCTCGCAGAAAGCGCCGAGGACCTCGGGCCAGTCCTCCGTCCGGGCCTCCAGGAACTCGGTGTGGACAGCCTCCATGCCCCGGCGAAGCCGCTTGACCCGCTCAGTGGGCGACCAGCGGCGGCGTTCCAGGACCGCGGTGTCGAGGGTGGGCAGGGGGTTGTCGGTGCTGGCGGCGCGGAGACGGGCCAGGATGGCGGCGCGGGCGTCAGACACGGGGCATCCCCTCCTTTCGGATCCGCTCCTGGAGGGAGCGCGGAGCGGGCAGGGGCGTGGTGCGGGACAGGGTCCAGGCCTTGAGCAGGGGCAGCCCGCCGGGGATGAACTGCCGGAAGCGCGTGGCGAACCAGGCGGAGAGGCGGTAGAGGCGCGGCCGTTTCAGGACGGCCGCCCAGGCCCGCCAGGCCAGATCCTCTGAGGTGGTCCGGCCCGTCCCCTGGCCGGCCACCGCCGACGCGGCATCCGCATGGGTGGCTTCCCGGCGCAGGCGCACGAGGATGTCCGGGATGGGGATCTCCACGGGGCAGACCTCGCTGCAGGCGCCGCAGAGGCTGGAGCCGTGGATGAGGTCGTGGCGCAGTCCCACGCCCTCGATCTGGGGCGTGAGGATCTTGCCGATGGGGCCCGGATAGACCGCTTCGTAGGCGTGGCCGCCCACCCGGGTGTAGACCGGGCAGTGGTTCATGCAGGCCCCGCAGCGGATGCAGCGGAGCGTGGCCTGGAGCTGGGGATCGCCGTAGATCCGCGACCGGCCGTTGTCCAGGATGACCAGGTGGATCTCCCGGGGGCCGTCCATTTCATCCTTCGCCCGGGGGCCGCTGATGAGGTTGAGATAGGTGGTCGCGGGCTGGCCCGTGGCCGAGCGGGTGAGCAGGGCGTAGAGGGGCGCCACGTCCTCCAGCCGCGCCACCACCTTCTCCAGGCCCATCACCGCGATGTGCAGGGGCGGCACATGGGTGCTCATGCGGCCGTTACCCTCGTTTTCCACGAGGCAGAGGGTTCCCGTTTCGGCCACGGCGAAGTTCACGCCCGAGAGCCCGGCATCGGCCTCCAGGAACTTCTGGCGCAGCACCTTGCGGGCCAGGGCCGTGAGCTCGTCCACGTCCTCGGTGTACGCCGCGTCCTTGATCTTCTGGCTGAACTGCTGGGCGATCTGGCCTTTGTTCTTGTGGATGGCCGGCATGATGATGTGGCTGGGCGTCTCGTGATCGAGCTGGATGATGTACTCGCCCAGGTCGGACTCCAGGGACTCGATGCCGTGGGACTCGAGGAAGGCGTTGAGGTGCATCTCCTCGGAGACCATGCTCTTGCCCTTCACGAGCCGGGTGGCGCCGCGGGCCTTCAGGAGCCCGAGGATGAGGGCGTTGGCCTGGTCGCAGGTCTCCGCCCAGTGGACCTGGATGCCGTTCCGGGTGCAGCTTGCCTCCAGCTGCTCCAGCAGCTCGGGCAGGCGCAGGAGGCTGCGGGTTCGGACGGCGGTGCCCAGGTCGCGGAGCGCCTGGAGATCCCCGGGATCCGGGAACTGGGCGGACCGCTTGGTCATGAGGCCGTCCATGGCCCGGCGGAAGTTGGCCCGGAGCTGGGCATCGCCCAGGGCCTTCGCGGCGGAGGCGCGGAAGCTGGGGCCAGACGGGGTGGCCGGGCTTCGCTCGGTCACCCCGTGGGGGTGCACGAGGGGGGACGCAGAGGGCGCGAAGCGGCCGGACGGTCCCCCCTCGTTCATGTCGCTCTCACCGGGCATGGGTGCGCTCCCACAGGAACTCGGCGATGTGCTGGACCCGCATCGGCGCGGTCTGGGCCTCCAGCACGCCCTTCACATTGAGGAGGCAGCCGCCGTCGGTGGAGAGCACCACCGAAGCCTCGGTCGCAAGGGCGTCCGCGGCCTTGTCGCAGGCCATGGTGCCGGAGATTTCGGGGTGGCGCACGGAGAAGGTGCCCCCGAAGCCGCAGCACTCGCGCTCCCGGGCCAGGGGCGCCAGCTCCACGTTCGCAAGCTGGCCAAGGAGGGCCTGGGGCTGACCCTTGAGGCCCAGGTCCCGCAGGGCGTGACAGGAACTGTGCCAGGTGACCTTCACGGGCGGGCCCAGGTCCGCCAGTCTAACATCCAGCACGTCCACCAGGAACTGGGTGAGCTCGTAGACCCGGGCCGCGAACGCTCTGGCGGCAGCTTCGTCCGGCTGGCCGCGGAAGAGATCGGGGTAGTGGTGCTTCATCATGCCTGCGCAGCTGCCGGAGGGCAGGATGACCGGCAGATCCTCCGGGAACAGGGCGATCTGGGTGCGGGCTACGGCCCGGGCCTCCTCGAAGTAGCCGCAGTTGTAGGCCGGCTGGCCGCAGCAGGTCTGACCCTCCGGAAAGACCACCTCCACCCCGGCCCGCTGGAGCAGCTGGATGCCCGCCAGGCCGGCCTCAGGGAAGAACAGGTCCACCAGGCAGGTGCCGTAGAAATAGACCCTCGAGGGGCGGGCAGGAGGCAAGAAAGCTCCAAGTCGTCGGGACAGTATAGGAAGGGAGAGCCCCGCGGGAGATCGCGCCGCCCTCTGGGCCTTCCAGCTCGTAACACCGGCATGTCCTGTGCCGGCGCCCTGCGGGCGGCCATCGCCTTTGGCGATGCCATCCCATTCCGCAATCCTGCGAAATGGTGGCCCCGGTGGGGTTCGAACCCACGACCAAGCGGTTATGAGCCGCCAGCTCTGACCGCTGAGCTACAGGGCCATTGCCAGTGTAGCAAAGCGCGTTTCAGAGGCCGGGCAGGGCGCGGCCGCCCGCAGCGAACTCGAGCAGCTGGAGCATCCGGTCCGCAAGGGTGGGCAGGTCCAGGGATTCCAGGAGGAACTGGCGCTCGGTGGGCTCGAAGTCCAGGGCCATGGCCAAGGTGTTGAGCAGGGCCTGGTCCTCGAGCGGCAGATCAAGCAGCTCCTTGAGCTGGTCCTCGATGCCCTGGGAGCGGGCGTAGTCGTGGAGGGCGGCCATGAGGCGGCGACGCTGGGGACCCGGCCACAGAAGGGTGGCGTCGAAGGGCATGGGTTCCGTCCGGGCCTGCCTGAAGGGGTGGTCATCGGCCTCCTCGCCCAGGATCCTGACGGTCTCCTTCCCCTGGACGAGAAGGTTCCAGCGACCTCCCGTGAGGGGTTCGGCTCGCACCACCTCTCCCAGGCAGCCGACTTCGAAGACGGCGGCATGCTGGCCCAGGGGGTCGGAGGCCTGGGGCTCACGCATGAGGGTGATGACAAGGTGATGGTGCGAATTGAGGACCTGGACGGTCATGTCCTGGTAGCGAGGTTCGAAGATATGGAGCGGAAGGAAGGTGTGGGGAAACAACACGACCTGGGGCAAGGGGAAGAGGGGCAGGAGGGCTGGTAGCATGGTGGCCTGATTGCAACCCCATCGGAGCCGATGCCGTGAAGGATGAGAACCAGGCCCCAGGAGCGCCCAGAGCGGTCCTCGAATCCGCCCGGAGTGCCCTGGAGGACCTGCTGGCCACCTTGGATGGGAGCCGGGTGGCGGACTGGTGCCGCATGGTCGAGACGCGCCGAGGACGCGTGGTCCTGACAGGCATGGGCAAGTCGGGCCTGATTGCCCAGAAGGTAGCCGCGACCCTGGCCTCCACCGGATGCCCCAGCCTTTACCTGCATCCAGCTGAAGCCCTGCATGGCGATCTCGGGATGGTGACGGCTTCCGACTCGATCCTGGCACTCTCCAACAGCGGGGAGACGGATGAAGTCGTCCGGCTGCTCCCGAGTCTCCTCCGCCTCGGGATCCCCATCGCGGCCATCACCGGTCGCCCGGAGAGCAGCCTGGCCCAGGCCTCCCGCTGGCGGTTCATCTACCGCCTTCCCAAGGGGGAGGGCTGTCCCCTCGATCTGGCTCCCATGGCCAGCACCACCCTCCAGCTGGTCTGGGGAGACATCCTGGCGGCCGCCCTGATGGATCTGAAGGGCTTCACCCGGGACCAGTTCGCCCAGAATCATCCCGCTGGAAGTCTGGGGGCTAAACTCCTTCATGTCGGGGAATTGATGAAAAAAACATGGCCCAGGGTCGAGCCCGGGGCACCCCTCACGACCATTCTCAAGGCGATGAGCGAAGGACGCCTCGGCATGACCAGTGTGATGGTGGACGATGCCTTGCTGGGGGTCATCACGGATGGGGATCTCCGCAGGGGGCTTGAAAGAGCCGAGGGAACCGGGGCCAACCCCTTGACCCTGACGGCCCGGGAATTGATGTCTCCCAATCCGGTGCGCGTCCCAGAGGAGGCCCTGGCCGTCGAGGCGGCGGGCCAAATGGAGGCCCGCAAGATCACGTTCCTGATGGTCGAGAAGGCCGGACGCACGACGGGGCTTCTGCACCTGCACCAACTCCTGGAGGCCAAGGTTTTATGATGTTCCGGCTCCAGGCTCAAATTTGATTTCATGTTACATAATATACATTATCGAAAGTTGAAGGTGCTGTCCTGAAGCCCTCGGTGTTGACTCGCTACATCCTTCGGCGGTGGACCCTTCCCCTGTTCGGAGCCCTCTTCTTCTACGGCGCCCTCCTCCTGGCCAACGAGGTGGTGGCGATCTCGAAGGACATCTTTGCCCAGGGGGCCGCCTTGCGCTGGCTGGTCCCCCTGCTGATCACCGCCTTCCCGGAAATCCTCGGGATGGTGCTTCCCATGGCCGCCGTGCTCGGGGGCCTGATCGGGACTCAGCAGATGATGGAGGGATCGGAACTCGTGGCCGCCCAGGGACTTGGAGCCGGCCGGCGCACCTGGGTCCGCCCCTGGGCCCTCCTGGCCACCCTCCTGGTCCTGTTCGGGGCCGTGAATGCCAATGTCCTGGTTCCCGCCTTCAGCCGGGTGCAGCAGTCCATCCGGGTCCGCATGAGCGAAGAGGCGCGGGCCCGCTTCATGCACCCGGGTGGTCCCCCCTGGTTCCCTCCGGGATCGCCTGATTCAGCCTTCTGGATCTCCCCGGAGGGTCAAGTCCACATGCTGGACTCCACCCCGCAGGGCATCCAGCATCTGGTGGCGGCCTCGCTCGGCTACAGCGTCGCGACCCGGCCGGACGGCATCGAGGAACTCCGCCTCCGCCTGCGGAACCTGGATGGCGTCCTCGTCCAGCCCGGCAGTCCCGGAAGCGTCATACATCTCCACCAGGAGCAGCAGATCCTCCGGTTCCAGTTACCCTCGGCGGCCCGTCTGCTTGCCCCGACGCCTCTGCACCAGGACTCCACCCTCCGCCTCTGGGACCTCTCGAGGCACCCCGGGGATTCTGGCCTCGCTCCTGTCGAGTGGAAGACCACCCGGATCCAGGCCACGCTCGAGCTCTGTCGCCGGATCACCCTGCCCCTCGCCTCTGCAGCCCTGCTCCTCCTGGGCATCGCGCTGGGGTTCGGTCACCCGAGGTTCTACAAGGGGGGGGCCGTACTCAAGAGCATGGGCGTCATCATCCTCTATTATGTTGTTCTTAAGTATTTCGAGAACATGTGGTTGAGCGAGAAGCTTAAATCTCCCATCCCGCTGCTGCTCATCCCCATCCCCTTTTTCGTCTGGGGCTGGTTCCTCCTTCGGGCCCGGCTGAGGCCCCACCATCCGAGCAGCGTCGCCCGCCGCTTGGCTCCCCAGGCCTCCCCGCTCCACCGCTGGATGGCCCCGGCCCTCGCCCATCTCAAGGCACTCCAGCGTCGTCTGACCCGATGGGTGCATGGCAAGGGCACCCGGCACGGCATCATCCGCCATTGGTCCACCCTGGCCTGGTGGCGCAACTGGTTCTCGGCCCTGGGGGTGCTCCTGCTCCTGGACCTGATGATCAACTATGCAAGCCTCGCTGGAGATATGTCGAAAAATAGAATTCATTTATTTGTATTCATTAAATATTGGCTATGGGACCTACCCCCATTCCTGGCCATCGCCTTGCCGGTGGCCTTCCTGCTGGGCTTCATGCTGGCCCTCTCCGAGGCGGCCCTGGCACGGGAGTGGCTGGCGCTCCGAGCCGGCGGGGTCAGTCTGGTCCGTTTCCTCTGGAGCAGCCGCCTGGCCTGGGGAGGTGTCCTCCTCCTGACCCTTGCCCTCCAGGTGGGGTTCGCCCCCGTGGCGGCCGCCCGCTCCAACCGCTACTACCAGTTCATCCTCCAGCGCCCCCTCCAGCCCAGCGGCACCCGCCCGTGGCTCTACCTGGGTTCCACGGGGGTGCTGTGGAATCTGCAAGGAGACCAGCGCTGGGGCTTCCCCCTCAAGGCGCCCGGGGAAGCCCCCATCCTCCTCCACTGGCACATGGGCGATCCCTTCTCCACCGCATTGGCCTGGAACGGCATGTCGTTCATCCAGGGACCTGCGGCGGACCGCCTGTTCCCTGCCCGATCCCTCCGGGAGGTCCCGACCGCCGAGGAGGCCAGCACCCTGGACCTGATCCACTGGCAGCACTGGGCTCCGGATTCCGAACGGGCCTACATGCTGTGGAGCCGGCTCCTCGGGTGGCTGACAGGCCCCTTCCTGGTCCTGGCCATGCTGCCCTACGCCTTCCCGGGCCCGCGCCAGGGCCGCGGGCAGGCCCTGGGGGCCGGATTCGTGGGGGGCCTGCTCTTCCTCGGACTCCAGATCCTTTTCGGGGGGGCCGCGCGCGCCTCCGAGATCCCCGCCGTCTGGGGCATGCTGGCCCCCCTCCTCGTCCTTCTCGGGGTCGCCCTGCTGCGCGTCCACCGGCTCAGGACCTGACAGGGCTGCTGGCCCCTCCCATGCCAGGGCCGACGAGGCGTCTTGCCCTGGACCCGGGGATCCCCTCATCCTGTCGTCCATCGAGGAGGCTCACCCCTGTCATGAGCGACCCCCTGCTTGAACGGGTCCTGAAGGCCCTGGCCAACCACCCAACCCTGCGTCCGGGTGACCGCATCCTGGCGGCCATGTCTGGAGGCGTGGACAGCTCCGTGATGGCCGCCCTCCTCCAGAGGGCCGGCTATGAAGTCATTGGCGTTTCCATGCAACTATTCGAAAAGTCTGATGATGATAATTCGGGTGGCAAGTGTTGCACTTTGGATGATTTCAGTGATGCGCGCAGAGTCGCGGGGAGCAATGGATTCCCTCACTATGTCATGGATTTCGAGACCCTCTTCCGTGCGGGGGTGATTGAGCCCTTCGTGCAGGGCTACCTGCAGGGGCTGACACCAAGTCCTTGTATTTTGTGTAATAAAAAAATGAAATTCGACGCCCTTTTCGACGCAGCCGATCAGCTGGGGGCACGGTTTGTCGCCACGGGCCACTATGCCGCCGTGACCCATGATGCCCAGGGGTGGCACCTGCGGAAGGCCGATGACCCCGCCAAGGACCAGAGCTATTTTCTCTTCCACCATACCCAGGCCACCCTGGCCCGGACCCTGTTCCCCCTGGCTCCCCTGGAGAAACAGGAGGTAAGGCGGCTGGGAGGCAACCTGGGGCTTCATCTGGCCGAGAAAAGCGAAAGCCAGGAAATCTGCTTCGTGACCCAGTCACGCTACGGGGCGTTCCTGGCCGCCCAGGGTCCCCTTCCGGAGCATGGCCATGGGCCCATCCGCCACCTCGACGGACGGGTCCTGGGCCAGCACCAAGGGTACTGGAACTTCACCCCGGGCCAGCGGCGGGGTCTGCGCGTGGCCTACCCGGAACCCCTCTATGTCATCCGGGTCGAGCCCGCCACGGGAACGGTATGGGTCGGGACCGAGCAGGACCTGATGAGCCGCGCCCTGTCGGCCCGGGACGTGACCTGGATCGGC
>DAIDKC010000002.1 GCA_027451045.1 Holophagaceae bacterium
TGGGCGAGGCCCTGGGCAACGCCGTGGACCACGGGCTCCTCCGCCTGGATCCGGCCCTGAAGCGCATGGGACTGGAGGCCTACGAGGCCCTCCGGAGGCTGCACCTCGCCGCTCTCCAGACAGGCTCCGTCCGGCTGGACATCCGCCTGCGAACCCTGCCCAGCGGTCCCCTGCAGGAAGTGGTCGTGGAGGTCGAGGATTCGGGTCCGGGCTTTGACTGGAGGGCCTGGGAGCTGCGCCAGTCCCGAGGGGAGGTCCCGCCCGGCCGCGGGCTGAGGACGATCCGGGCCCTCTCCCGGGAGATGACGTTCAACGAGTCCGGAAACCGGATCCGCTTCATCCTGGCGGCCGATCCCCGAATCCCAGGCAGCGGAGGCTGAGGTTCCCGAGCTGCCAGCCCGCATGGAGGGTTGTCGGGGCTCCGCGTCCGGCCGCGCCCAGGACGATCCAGAGGGGATCCAGGTGCTCGGAGGTCGGCACGGCCAGATCCGCCCCCGGAGCTTCGCGCCAGGCCATGGCGCGGCCCGGATCGGGGGAGGCGAGGCGCTCCAGGAGCCAGCCTTCGAAGGCCTGAGCCCAGGGGCTGGGACCGGCTGCACCGGTCCAGTCGAGGTGGGCCAGGTTGTGGACCAAGCCTCCGCTCCCCAGGATCAGCACGCCCGCCTCCCGGAGGGGGGCCAGGGCCCGTCCGGCGGCCCAGAGGGTGGCCGGATCCCGCGGGCGGGGCAGGGAGAGCGACACCACCGGGATCCGGGCCTCCGGGAGGAGGTGCATCAGGGGCACCCAGACGCCGTGGTCCAGTCCGCGCCTGGCATCCAGGGACGCGTCGAATCCGGCGGCTGCCAGGAGGCCCGCAGCCCGCCCGGCCAGCTCCGGCGAACCGGGCGCGGGATAGGCGAGGGCCTCCAGGGCCTCGGGGAATCCGCTGAAATCATGGATCGTCGCCGGGCTCGGGGAAGCGCCGAGCCGGAATCCGCCCGGGGTCTCCCAGTGGGCCGAGCACAGCAGGACGCCCTGCAGGGCCGGCAGGGTGCGGCCCAGATCCGCCAGGGCCGCTCCCCAGGTTCCCGGGTCCAGCGCGAGGGTCGGCGCGCCATGGGCGAGGAAGAGGACGGGTGGCACCGAGGGCGCAGCCATGCCGCCAGTGTGGTCACCCCCAGAATCGCTTTCAACCCGGCCCGCGGGTTAATCGGGCGGGAATCCGATGCCGATGAGGCAATCCGAGCCCGGTCGGCTAAGCTTCTAGAAATCCCGGAGCCTCCTTGAACCCCAGGCTTGGCGTCAACATTGATCACGTGGCCACCCTCCGGCAGGCCCGCGCGGGCCACGAGCCCGAGCCCGCCGCAGCCGCGCTCCTGGCGCAGAGCGCAGGAGCGGACGGCATCACCGTCCACCTCCGGGGCGACCGGCGCCATATCCAGGAGCGCGACCTGCACGTGCTCAAGGAGGTCCTGGCCGTGCCCCTGAACGTCGAGTGCGCCGCCACCTCGGAAGCCATGGCCGCCGTCATCCCGGTGATGCCCGCCTGGGTGACCCTCGTGCCGGAGAGCCGCGAGGAGCTCACGACCCAGGGGGGCCTCGATGCCGTCTTCCTCCAGGGCATGCTGCGCGGGATCCTCCGCGAGCTGCGCGCCGCCGGGATCCGCACGAGCCTCTTCCTGGACCCGGTGCTGGACCAGATCAAGATGGCCGCCAAGCTCGAGGCCGACGCGGTGGAGCTCAACACCGGCATCTACGCGGACCTTCCTGCGGACGCCGATGCCGGCCCGGAGGTGGTCCGCCTGCAGGAGGCGGCCAGACTCGCAGCCCGCCTGGGGCTCCGCGTGCTGGCCGGCCACGGATTGAACGTCCAGAACGTCGGCCCCGTCGCCGCCATCCCTGAGATGGAGGAGCTGAACATCGGGCACAGCATCATCGGACGCGCCGTCCTGGTGGGTCTCGAGCGCGCGGTGACGGAGATGCGTGAGGCCATCGCCCGGAGCCGCGCATGAAGGACCCGGGCGGGGATGGCCAGCCATGAGCAACCTGAAGGGCGCCCTCGAGAGCATCGCCCTGACGGACGTGGCGCAGCTCCTCCACGCCAACCGCAAGACGGGGATGCTCCAGGTGACCTCGGGGCGCGCCCGGGGTGTGCTCTACTTCACCCGGGGCGAGGTGGTGCATGCCGAGACCCCCACCCAGCGAGGCGAATCCGCCGCCTTCGAGATCCTCGAGTGGGACTCGGGCCATTTCGAGTTCCTGTCCACCCAGGTCCAGGTGCCCGCCACCATCCGGCGGACCGTCCCGGACCTCCTGATGGATTCGGCCCGCCTCAGCGACAGCCGGAAGCGGCTGCACACGATCTTCCCCAAGCTGGCGATGGTGCCCTGGCCGACCCGTCCCCTGCCCGGCCTGGCGGACGGCCTCAAGCTCTTCGCCGAGGAACGGCGCATCCTGCCGTTCTTCGACGGCTACCGGGACTTCCAGGACGTGATGAAGGTCTCCGGCCAGAACGACGTGGCGGTGCTCCAGGCTGCGTCGGTCCTGAAGGACGCAGAACGCCTGGTGGTCCTGGAGCCGGATACCCACGTCACCGTCGCGCCCCTGAAGGCGGGCCTGTTCAAGAAGGGGGACCACCTGGAGCTTCCCCGGAGTCTGGGCGACCGATGGCAGCATCTCGGCCCCTACGCCCACGGCATCCGGAACGTCCGCCTCATCTGGCCCGAAGGGCCCGCCGTGGAGCGGGTCGAATTCACGGGCAGCCTGGCGGACCACCAGGTGGCCATCCCGCGCGAACTCATGCAGGCCTGGAACCTGGCCGAAGGGTCCCATGTCCATGTCCGCCCCGCCCCATGACCGCGCCGGAGATCCCATGACCGAACATCCTGAAGATCCGACCAGCCCGGCTGCGCTCGAGGGGCCCTCCCCGGAGACCATGGTGCGGGAGTTCCAGCAGCGCAGGGACCAGCTGGACCAGAGGCTCGACAGCATCCAGGCGCTCATCCAGGCCCTCCGCCAGGAACTGCACGGGGACGCCGAGGCGAGCATCCACAGGCTGGCCCAGGCAGCCCAGGACATGGCCAACGGGCGCGTCTACCAGAAGATTGACATCGAGGCCAAAGGCGAGCTGGGTGCGCTGGTCTCCAGCCTCAACCAGACCCTGCTGAACCTCCAGCAGCTGGATGCCTCGGTGAAACACCAGAGCACCCAGGTGCCCGAGCTGGCCGCCCAGCTGGATGCCATCACCAGCGACACCGAGGAGGCCACGCAGAACGTCATGAACCGCCTGGACACCCTCATGGCCTCCTGCGATTCGGCTCTGAAGTCCCTCGGGACCTGCGGCGAGGCGGTGGAGGCCCAGAAGGCGAAGGCGGCCACCCTCCAGGCGGATCTCGCCGGTTTCCTGGATCGCGCCGCGGAGGGTGGGGACGACCGGACCCAGCTCGCCCAGGAGATCCTCGACTACCTCTTCGCCCGCCAGGTGGAAGGCGCTTGGCCCACCCCCGACCTCGAACCGACCAAGGCCCAGTTGCGCCAGGTGGGGGACGAGGCCTTCGAGATCCTGAACATCCTCCAGTTCCAGGACATCACGCGCCAGAAGATCGAGAAGGTCGTGCTGCTGCTCAAGCAGTTCCAGGCCGGCCTCACGCGCCTCCTGGTGATCTTCAACATCCACTCCGACGCCCTGGCGGAACAGGGCTTCAGCGGGCGCCAGACCGCCACCCAGGACCGGATCTTCGAGACCAGCCTGGAGGCCGACAGCCGCAAGGACAGCGTGGACGACATCATCGCCCAGTTCAAATCGGGCGGGGCGAACTGAGGCGCCGGGCTTCAGACCAGGGCGATCTCCAGCTCTCCGAGCCCGTCAATGCCGCAGCGGACCCGGTCGCCCTTGGCCAGGGGACCGACGCCGGCCGGCGTGCCCGTGAAGACCAGGTCCCCCGGGGCGAGCGCCACGTAGCCGGAAAGGTGCGCGAGGATCTCGGCCACGCTCCAGGTCATCTGGGCCAGGTCTCCCCGCTGCCGGACCTCGCCGTTCACCCGGAGCCAGATGCCCCCGGCGCGCGGGTGTCCAATCCGGGCCGCCGGGACCAGGGGGGAGACGGGTCCCGAATGGTCGAACCCCTTCGCCATGTCCCAGGGCTGGCCCTTCTCCTTGGCCCGGGCCTGGAGGTCCCTCCGGGTGAGATCGAGCCCGACGGCATAGCCGAAGACGCAATCGAGGGCGGCTGCGACGGGGATGTCCCGACCGCCCCGGGACAGGGCCACCACCAGTTCCACCTCGTGATGCAGTTCGGAGGTCGCAGGCGGATAGGGGATATCCCCGCCGCCCGGCACGATCGCATCCCCGGGTTTCCCGAAGAAGAACGGGGGTTCCCGGTTGGGATCGTGGCCCATCTCCCGGGCGTGGTCCGCGTAGTTCCGCCCCACGCAGTAGACGCGTCGCACAGGAAAGAGGGCCGCGCTCTCGACCACGGGTACGAGCACCGGTTCAGGGGGCGGCAGGATGGTTTCCATGGGGGCTCCTCCACGGGCTGGCTTCCACTCTACCCCCGGGCGCGGGGATGGGTCTTCTCGTAGGTCCGGGCCAGCTCGTCCAGGCCCAGGTGGGTGTAGCGCTGGGTGGTGCTGAGGCTGGCGTGGCCCAGCAGCTCCTGGATCGCCCGGAGATCCATGCCGCGGTTCAGCAGGTGGGTGGCGAAGCTGTGGCGCAGGGCGTGGGGGCTGACCCGCGCCCGCACGGCCGCGGCCTCCAGGGCCCTGCGCAGCAGGGTCCGGACGCTCGTAGGCGTGAGGCGGCCGCCCCGCTGGTTGAGGAACAGGGCGGGGCTCGGAGGCAGGGCGCGGGAGGCCAGGAAGGCGGCCCGGTGGGACAGGTATTCGGCGAGCACGGCTGCGGCGCGCTCGTGGTACGGCACCAGGCGCTCCTTGCTCCCCTTGCCGAGCACCCGCAGGGTGCGCTGCTCCCCGAGCAGGTCCTGGAGGTCGAGCCCCACGAGTTCCGACACCCGGAGGCCCGAAGCGTAGAGGAGCTCGAGGAGGCAGGCCAGGCGGGCGGAGGGGAAGTCCGTGGCCGGAGGCAGGTCCAGCAGCGCCTGGCTCTCTCCCTCCGTCAGGAAGGCCGGAAGACGGCTGGGCTGCTTCGGGTTCCGCAGCCCGGAAGCCGGATTGCGCGGGATGCGCCCTGTCTCCCACAGCCACTTGAAGTAGCCGCGCACGGTGGAAAGGATCCGCGCCTGGGTCGCGGGATCGAGGCCCCGCTGGCCGAGTTCCAGGGCGAACCCGCGCAGCGTGCGGGGGGCGATATCCCAGCCGTCCCACTTCCAGCGCACTGCGTGCTCCAGGAGTTTTTCAAGGTCGCCCCGCTGGGCCCGAAGGGTATGGGGCGATACGCCCCGCGCCCGCTGCTCCAAATGGAATGCGGCAATCGCCTCGCCAGGCGGCTCTGCGGCCCGACCTGCTACCATTCCGCCATATCCCCCGCGCGTCCGGAGTCATTGTGCCCCAGCCCATCGAGACCATCGCCGATCTTTTCTACCAGGCGATCGAGAAGAACCTCCCGGATGCCCTGGCCTTCAAGCGGGAGGGGCGGTACGTGACCATCTCCCACCTGGAGCTGGCGGCGCAGGTGGAGCGCCTGGCCCTGGCCATGAACGGCCGCGGCCTGCGCGCCGGAGACAGGGTGGCCCTGCTCGCCGAGAACCGGCCGGAATGGGCGATCACCGACTATGCCTGCGCCATCCTCGGCCTCCCGGATGTCACCATCTACGCCACGCTGAACGCTCCCCAGGCCGCCTACATCCTGCGGAACAGCGAGGCGCGCTGGGTGATCTGCTCGAACCGTGCGCAACTCGACAAGGTGCTGGCCCACTGGGAGAGCCTCCCGTTCCTGGAGACGGCCGTGCTCATGGAGGGCGAGGCCCCTGGAGGCACGGGACGGGCCGTGCTCCAGTGGGCGGACCTCCTGGGCGAAGGGGCCGCGCAGGAGGACCGGCGGCCGCTCGTGCGCCAGTGGGCGCAGGAGCGCAGGAGCAGCGACCTCCTGACCCTGATCTACACCAGCGGGACCACGGGCGATCCCAAGGGGGCCATGCTCACCCATGGGAACCTGGTCACGAACGTCCTGGGCGCGGCAGGGGTCGTGGAGATCGGGCTCGACGAACGGGCCCTGAGCTTCCTGCCGCTCACCCACATCTTCGAGCGCATGGCCGGCCACTACCTGATGTTCCACGTCGGCGCCGGCATCTACTACGCCGAGAGCGTCAACACCGTGGCCGAGAACATGCTGGAGGTCCGCCCCACGGTCATGGCTTCCGTGCCCCGCATCTACGAGAAGATCTTCGCCCGCATCTACGACACGGTGTCCTCCGGGGGCTTCCCCAGGCGCCTCGTCTTCCACTGGGCCATGATGGCCGGTCGCCAGGCCGCGCCCTACCTCATGCGCGGCGAGGAGCCGCCCTCCTGGAAGGGGATGTGGTACCGGACGGCGAAGGCGGTGGTGTTCGAGAAGATCCGCCAGCGCACCGGCGGCCGGATGAAGTTCGCCATCAGCGGAGGGGCTCCCCTGGGTCCGAAGATCATGGAGTTCTTCTGGATCATCGGCCTGCCCATCCTCGAAGGCTACGGCCTCACCGAGACAAGCCCGGTGATCACCGTGAACCGTCCCGGCGAGGTGCTGCCCGGCTGCGTGGGACGCCCCCTCTACGAGACCTGGAACGGCCGCCCGTTCGTGAAGATCGCCGAGGACGGCGAGATCCTCTGCCAGGGCCCGAACATCATGACCGGCTACTGGCGGAACGACGAGGCCACCCGGGAGGCCATTGACGCCGAAGGCTACTTCCACACCGGGGACATCGGCCGGTTCGACGCCCAGGGGCGCCTGTTCATCACCGACCGCAAGAAGGAGCTCATCGTCACCAGCGGCGGCAAGAAGGTGGCGCCGCAGCCCATCGAGAACCGGCTGAAGGAGGACAAGTACATCGCGCAGGCCGTGCTCATCGGGGACAACCGGAACTACATCAGCGCCCTGATCGTGCCCAACTTCGAATCCCTCATCCGATGGGCCCACCTCAAGAAGCTGCCCTTCCGCTCCAACGCGGACCTGGTTCAGGACCCGATGATCATGGCCAAGCTCATGAGCCGGGTGGAGCGGATCAACGCGGAGCTTTCCAACTACGAACGCATCAAGAAGATCGCCATCCTCGACCACGAGATGACCCTGGAGGGCGGCCAGCTCACCCCTTCCCTGAAGGTGAAGCGGCGCGTCGTGAACGAGATGTACGGGGGCCTGATCGAGAGCCTCTACACCGAGCACAAGGGCGACAGCGAAGCCCACTGAGGTATCCATGTCCCAGAATGCCCATCCCCACAAGATCCCCATCGTCACCACCTTCGATCCGCCTCCGGGCACCGAGGTGGAGGCGATCATCGGCCCCTGCTGGGGCGTGACCGTGCGCAGCCGGAGCGTCGTGGGCACCACCTGCGCCGGCTGCCAGCAGCTCTTCGGCGGCGAGATCACCATGCTCACCGAGCTCGCCAGCGACTCCCGGAACGAGGCCATGGACCGCCTGGAGCAGCACGCCCTCGCGATGGGCGCCAACGCCGTGCTGGCCATGCGTTTCGACAGCGGCGACCTCATGCAGAACACCAACGAGATCATCGCCTACGGCACGGCCGTGCGCGTCCGCGCCACCTCCCGGGTCTAGCCGGGTGCTCCCCCCGGAGGCGACGCACCCCGCCCTGCCCCGGGCCCTGGTCCGGCGCCTGGATCGCCTCGCCTTCCGCGCCCATGCCTTCCACCGCTG
>DAIDKC010000003.1 GCA_027451045.1 Holophagaceae bacterium
CTCGCCAAGCTGGATCAGCTGGTCACGGGCATGGCCCTGCTCGGAGAAGCCACGGCCCGGGGGCGGGACGCCGCGCTCGCGGCGGGCGAGACCCTCTCCGCCCACCTGGCCGCCGCCTGCTTCGACGCCTCGTTCCGCGATGTGCGGGAGGTGATGCGCACGGACGCCCGGTTCGGCAAGGCCCGCGTGAACCTCCCCGCCCTGCGGGCCGCGACGGGACCCTGGCGCGAGGCCCTGGACGACGGTGCCCTCTGGGTCACCCAGGGCTTCCTGGGTGCCGCGCCAGATGGCGCTCCCACGACGCTGGGGCGTGGAGGCTCGGACACCAGTGCCACCCTGCTGGGCGAGGCCCTGGGCGCCTCGGAGGTGCAGATCTGGACCGACGTGGACGGCGTCCTCACCGCCGATCCCAGCCTAGTGCGCGAGGCCCGGCCCATTCCGCGCATGAGCCTGGGCGAGGCCGAAGCCCTCAGCGCCTTCGGCGCCAAGGTGCTCCACGCCGACTCCCTGGCGCCCGGCGGCCGGGCGGGCTTCCGCCTGGTGGTGGCCAACACCCTGCGCCCCGGTGCCTCCCGCACCGAGATCCTGCCGGTGCCGCCCCCGCGCATGGCCGGGGAGGTCACCTCCGTGGCCTACAAGGAGGGCCTGAGCGTCCTCCGCTTCCCGGCCGCGGCGGGCCTGGAGCCGCCCCTGGACGCCGCCCGGCGCCTGGAGGAGGCTGGAGCCCTGCGCTTCGGCCGCGTCTCCAGCCCTGCCGGCACCCTGCTGGCCGTGCGGCCCGACACCCCCGCCGCCGTCGAACTGCTGGCGGAACTGGAGGCCGCCGGCGCGGAGCTGGCCTGCGGCTGGGCCGTGGTGGCCCTGGTGGGCGAAGGGCTGCGCACCGATCCCGTGGCCGCCCTGCGCCACCTCGCCGCCCTGGGGCCCGAGCCCATGGGGGGCCTCCTCACGGGCAGCAGCACGGTATCTGTCGCCTTCCTCGTTCCCGAATCTCGGCTGGGGGATCTGATCCCCCGCCTCCACACCCGCTGCGTCCTCTGCAGCCCGGAGCCTTCCCCATGCCACTGAACCTTGCTTCCAAACGCATCCTCGTGACCGGCGGCAGCCGGGGCATCGGCGCCGCCACCGTGCGGCTGCTGGCCGGCCTCGGCGCGAAGGTGGCCTTCACCTACCTCAGCGCCGAATCGGCGGCCCTGGACCTCCAGGCCGAGCTGCGGGCCCAGGGCCGCGAGACCCTGGCCATCCGCGCGGACCAGCGCCGCCGGGAGGACGCCCAGGTGGCCGTGGCCGCCGTGGAAGCCGCCTGGGGCGGGCTAGACGCCTTCGTGGGCAACGCCGGCATCTGGGCCCCCACTCCCGCGGATCTGGAGGACGAAGGCGTGCTCCAGGACATCCTGGAGACCAACGTCACCGGCCTCTTCCGCTGGAACGCCGAGATCATCCCGGCCCTGCGGCGCAGCGGGGGCGGGTCCATCGTCCTGCTCAGCAGCACCGCGGGCCAGCGCGGCGAGGCCCGACATGGCGCCTACGCGGCCAGCAAGGGCGCCGTCATCTCGCTCGTGAAATCGCTGGCCCCCGAATTGGGACCTGACGGCATCCGGGTGAACGCCGTGGCGCCGGGCTGGGTGGACACGGACATGAGCGCCAGCGCCCTGCGGGCCGACGCCGACCAGCGCCGGCGCATCGAGGCCCTCTTCCCCCTGGGACGCATTCCCGGCGCCGAGGACCTCGCGGGTCCCATCGCCTTCCTGCTCAGCCCCTGGGCCTCCGCCATCACCGGCGAGGTGCTCAATGTCAACGGCGGCACGGTCCTGTGCGGGTGAGACGATTCAGCGCTGCTGCAGCAGCCAGGCGTTCAGGCGCATCCGGAAGCGCTCGGGATCCTCCAGATCGCCGGGCCGCAGCCGGGCCGGATGGGCGGGATTGCCCAGCCCGAGGGGCGCCGCGTCCAGGAGGCCGGGCAGCCGATGGCCGTCAGGAAGGGACCAGAGGCCGCCCCGGCATTCGGGCTCCACGGGTCCACCGCCCTCCCGCCGCTCCTTCCGGCCGTCCCAATCCATGACTACTCCTGCAGAATTCAAAAGATAGGCATCCGGGTGCCCGGTGCCAGAGTCTCGTTCCCACCCTGGAGGTCCCATGACCCGCAGCATCCTCCTCACCGGCGCCTCGCGCGGCCTCGGCCGGGCCTGTGCGCTCCACCTCGCCGCCTCGGAGGGGGCGCACCTGCTCCTCCTCGGTCGGGACACGCCGGCCCTGGAATCCACGGCCGGGGCTGTCCGGCAGGCAGGCGGGACGGCGGAGACCTTCGAGGCGGATGTGACCGACCGCCCCCGGCTGGCGGCGATCGCCCGGGGCCTGGGCCCCCTCGACGGCCTCGTGGCCGCCGCGGGCATCTCCGGGATGACGCCGGTGGACCGGGATGCGAACAGCGCAGGCCAGCCCACGGACGCCTTCTTCGACGAGATCGTCGCGGCCGATCTCACCGGTCCCTGGAACACGGTGCGGGCCTTCCTCCCCCGGCTGGGGCCCGGCGGGCGCATCGTGCTGGTGTCCAGCGTGCTGGGGCGGTTCGGCGTACCCGGCTACGGGGCCTACTGCGCCGCCAAGCACGGCCTCCACGGCCTGGCCAAGGCCCTGGCGCTGGAGCTGATCCCGAAAGGCATCGTGGTGAACGCCGTGGCGCCTGGCTGGATTGACACCGACATGGCCCAGACGGGGATCCGCCAGATCGCCGCCGTCACCGGCCAGAGCGAGGCCGAGTTCCGGGCCCAGGCCGAGGCCGCCGTGCCCGTGAAGCGCTTCTTCCAGGCCGAGGAGATCGCCCGGGGCATCGGTTGGCTGCTGGATCCCGCCAACACCATGCAGGTGGGCCAGTGCCTCAACCTGGACGGCGGCGTCGTGCAGGTGTAGGCCTCGCACCGCCGGAGGCCGCCGTCCGCTCAGGCCCCCGCAAGCAGGATCGTCTGCAGCCGATCCGGGGCGCTGATCATCGGATCGTGCCCCGTGGGGATCTCCGCCACGGTCCAGCCGCCCTCCGCGTGGACCCGCGCCCGGGATGCGGCGAGGGTGGACAGCGCGGGGTCCGTGCAGGCGATGAACGTCCGGGGGAGGGCCCGCCAGCGGGCCTCGTCGAAGACCAGGGGGTCCAGGTAGACGCCGCCGGGCTGGGGCGTGAGCCGGCGGGCCACCCAGTCGCGATCCGCCCCCGCCAGGCCGAAGATCGCCGGGTCCGGGGGCGGCAGCCACCCCTTCTCCGCGATCCGGGCCAGACGCTCCGCCCGCACCGCCTCGGTGTGCCCCGTGCCCCAGGCCTCCCCGGAGCGGGGGACCTTGGCGTCGAGGTAGACCAGCCGGCCGATGCGGCCGGGGCAGCGGTCCGCCGCACCGGTGACCACCATCCCGGCGTAGCTGTGGCCCACCAGGATGCAGCCCTGGAGTTCCTCGGCCTCCAGCACCGCCACCACGTCCTGGACATGGGTGGCGAGGGTGATGCCCGGGTGGCACTCGTGGGCCCGCTCGCCCACCCCGGCGAGGGTGACGGCGAAAGCCCGGTGTCCCGCCCGCCACAGCCCCGGCAGCACCCGCTTCCAGCACCAGGCGCCGTGCCAGGCACCGTGGACGAGCACGAAGTCCGCCATGACCCACCCCCTGCCCGTCCACGCTGGCGCAACCCGGCGTCCCGGACAAGGGAGGCCCCCGCCGGTCGCCCGATCAGTCCTCGGGTTCGGGCTGGACCGGGAGGGGCCGGCGCCGGGTGTAGTCCCAGGCCTGGCCCACCATGGTGGTGATCTCGGGGAGGCTCTTCAGGATCAGCCGGTCCAGCAGCTGGCCCGTGGTGAGGTTCTCCAGCGCCGCGGCCACCCGGAGGCGCTGGGCCGCCTCTTCGCTCACGCGGGCGGTGATGGGTTCCAGGGGACCGGTGGGTTTCCGGGGGGTCATGGCTCACCTCGCAATGTCATGATGCAATTTTCTATCAACTTTTCAACATTAAAACATCACAATTCCATCCATCCTCCCGGATCCCCGCCTGGGGGCATCATCAAGCCATGCCCCGCATCCTCGGCCAGCCCGTCCCCGCCCTCTTCCCGGCCGCCGGCCCCGTCCGGATGGTGCTCGTCGGGGAGGCGCCGGGCCCCCGCGGCGCGGACCAGTCCGGCCTCCCCTTCTGGGGCGACGGGGCCGGACGGGCCGTGTACCGGGCCCTGGTGGCGGCCGGCCTGGCGGAGGTGCCCGAAGCCGCCTGGGCCGACTGGGATGGCGCCCGCCTGAAGGCCCGGGGCCTGGTGCCGGTCCTGCGGGGCGTGGCCCTCAGCAACAGCTGGCCGACCTGCCCCACGAACGACGGCGAGCGATTCCGGGCCCCTTCGGACCGGGAGCTGCGCAGCCCGGCCAACCTGGCCCGCCTGGCGGCGGAACTGGCCCGGGCCGCCGGAGGCCGCCCGGCCCCCCTCCGGGTCGTCACCTTCGGCACCCGCCCCCGCTGGATCCTCGAACGCCTGCCCGACCTCGCGGAGGGCGTCCCGCCCTTCGACCTGCACCCCCTGCCCCATCCCAGCGCCCAGGGGCTCCTCCAGGCGGCGCCGAACAAGGGCAGGGGCCTGCGGCTGGACGATCTCCGCGCCGCCTGGGAGGCCCGGCTGCGGGACCTGCTGGTCCAGGCCTAGCCCGGCGCCCCGGAGGTTCCGGCTGGGCGCCGCACCCGTTCCGTGGTCTCCTGGAAGGCTGCCCGGCGTTTCGAGGACGCGGAGCGACGGAGGCCCCATGGCGAGGATCGAACGGGAATGGCTGGCAGAGCAGGAGGGCATGGCTCTGGCCACGGAGGTCCACCGGGTGCTGGTGGTGAGCCACCGCCAGGCGAAGGGCTTCATTGACGGGCGCTGCGTGTCGGTGAACGGAGAGACAGCCGACAAGTACGGATTCCGCCTCAAGGTCGGGGACCGGGTGAAGGTGGACTTCGATTCGGAACGGACCTACGAGGTGCTTCCGCCCGCGAAGAAGCTGCAGTCCGGGCCCTACGAGACGCTCTGGGAGGACGCCCACCTGCTCTTCGTCCACAAGCCCGCAGGCCTCCTCACGGTGCCCGCCGAGCAGGGAGGCGAGCCCAGCCTGGCGGAGGCCATCACCGAGTCCTACCGGCGCCGGGGATTCAAGCGCTTCCAGCTCTTCATCGTCCACCGCCTGGACCGCTTCACCTCCGGCGTGCTGGTCTTCGCCAAGACCCCCGAGGCCCTCCACGGCCTCAAGAAGCTCTTCGAACTGCACAAGCTGCAGCGGGTCTACCGGGCCATCCTCGTGGGGGAGTTGCCGGAGAACAGCGGAACCCTGGCGGGGCACCTCATCGAGCAGGCCAAGTCGCTGAAGATGTCCGTGGCCAAGGCGCGCAAGGGCCCCGGCGGCAAGCGCATGCCCCCGGGCGCCAAGGAGGCCGTCACCCACTACCGTGTGGTGGAGCGCCTGCCGGGCCATACCGTCGTCGAGGTGCGCCTGGAGACCGGCCGCCGGAACCAGATCCGCGTCCAGTTCGCGGACCGGGGCTATCCCCTGCTGGGCGACCAGGTCTACGGCACGGAGAGCCCGCTGCTGGACCGCCAGGCCCTCCACGCGGAACTGCTGGGCTTCCGCCATCCGGTCACTGACGAGCAGGTCACCGTCACGGCTCCGATGCCCGCCGACATGGAGGCCGTGCTGAAGGCGCTGCGGGCCCAGATCCGTCTCTCCCGCGCCGCCGAGGGCCTGAGGGGCGAGGAGGGCCTCTTCAAGCCCCGGATCACCCGGGAGCGCAAGCTGGACCGCGCCGCACGGGCCCGCCGCTACGAGCACACCGAGCAGGACGTTCCTCCGGCCCGGTCCCGCCGCGACACGGCCGACGAGGGCTCCGTGCGCCCCTCCCGCCCCGAAGGCCGCCGCGGCGCCCGGCCCGATGACCGCCCCGATCCGGCCAGCCGGAGGCCCCCTTCGGAATCCCGCCGGCCCGTCGGGAAGCCCGATCCCGCCGACCGTCCCCGCCGCGGCGCCCGACCCGATGACCGCCCCGGCCCCGCCGGCCGGAAGCCCCCTTCGGAATCCCGGCGGCCCTTCGGGAAGCCCGATCCCGCCGACCGTTCCCGCCGCGGCACCCGGCCCGACGATCGCCCCGGCCCCGCCGGCCGGAGGCCCGCGCCGGACGCCCGGCGGCCCGAGGACGCCCGGAGCCCCCGGCGCGAGGGAGGGGGCAGGCCCCCCGCGGCCCGTCCGGGCAAGCCCCGCGGCCGGAAATCCTGAAGCACCCGGACCTGCCCCGGCCTATCCTGGGGACGTGGTCTGCCGCCTCCTGCTTCCCTGCCTGCTGGCGCTGCCTCTGGCCGCCCAGGGGGCCACGGGCCTGACCCTGGATCTCCGGACCTCCCTCGGGTCGGACCCGGAGGGCCGGATCCAGCTCGTCCATCCGGGGGACTGGTCTGCCTGGACCCCCAGGCCCCTGCGTCCCGTGCGCCGCCCTCCCCCCGGGACCCCCGGGGCCACGGTGGAGGTGGTGGACATGCTGCCTCCCGAGATCCGGCGCGCGGAGGCCCTCGCACGGTTCAGGCTGGACCTCCACCGGCGCCTGGAGCAGGCCTTCAGGACCCCGCCCCCCGACAACGCCTCGGTGGACCTGGCCCTCCTGATGCGCACCGATCCTGCCCATCCTGAAACGGGAGGCCTTGCCATGGTCCGATCCCTCCAGGACCGTTTCAACCCACCCCCCTCCGACGGGATGCCGGTGCCCGAGCGGTAGGGAGCCGGCAGGCGTCCGCGGTGGACCCCCCTACAGATGCTCCTGGTAGAGCCGGTCCAGGGCCTCGGCCAGATCCAGGTCCCGCTGGGTGACCCCCTTGCTGACGTGGGTGGTGAGCACGGCCACCACCCAGCGGTAGCCCAGGGTGAGGTCGGGGTGGTGGTTCACCTGCTCGGCATGCTCCGCGGCGGCCACCACGAAGCCGAGGCCCCGGGGATAGGCGGAGAAGGCATAGCGCCGGCGCAGGGTCAGCCCATGGGCCTCGCCCTGGGCGACCCACTCGGGGTGCCGGGCCAGGAACCCCTCCAGGGTCTCGGGGCTCACCAGATCCTTGGACATGCTCGTCTCCCAGGTGCATCCTAACTCCTTTGCCACGCCTGAGTCCCACCATGCCCTTCAGCCATCCCCCCCTGCTTGGCCGTACGGCCTTCGTCACCGGATCCTCCCGGGGCATCGGCCGGGCCATCGCGGTGGAACTGGCCCGCTGGGGGGCCGATGTCGCGGTGCATGCCCGGACCCACCTGGACCTGGCGGAAGCGGTGGCGGAGGAGATCCGGGGCATGGGCCGGCGCGCGGTGGCGGTGCTGGCCGATGTCCGGGTCAAGGCGGAACTCGAGGCCTGCGCGGAACGCGTGAAGGCGGACCTGGGCCCCGTGGACATCCTCGTGAACAACGCCGGCACCCGCAAGGACGGCCCCTTCATCCTCATGGGCGACGAGAAGTGGGAGGAGGTCATGGACGTGAACCTCCGGGGGACCGTCTATGCCACCAAGGCCTTCGTCCGGGGCATGATGGCCCGGAAGTGGGGCCGCGTCGTCAACATCGTCAGCCCCACCGGGATCATCGGGAAGGCCGGCCAGACCAACTACGGAGCCAGCAAGGGCGCCGTCATCGCCCTCACCAAGAGCCTGGCCCGGGAGATGGCGCCCTTCGGGGTGCTGGTGAACGCAGTGAATCCAGGGCTCATCCACACGGAACTCACGGCCGACGTGCCCGAGGAGGTGCGCCGCGAGATGCTGGCCCCCACCATCCTCAAGCGGGAGGGCGAGCCTGGGGAGGTGGCCGGCGTCGTGGCCTTCCTTTGCTCCGACTGGGCCAGCTACATGAGCGGCCAGATCGTGAACGTGGACGGGGGGCTCTGCCCCTGACCGGTCCAGGAGCGATGAAGGCCCTCAGTTCCCCGAGGCGGCCGACGGGGTGTTGGTGAGCAGCCCGGCGATGGTGAGGGGACCCACGCCGCCGGGCACGGGGGTGACGGCGGAAGCCACCTGCATGGCCTCGCCGAAGCGCACGTCGCCGCAGAGGACCGAGCCCTTGGCCCGCA
>DAIDKC010000004.1 GCA_027451045.1 Holophagaceae bacterium
GACGCTTCGCCTCGCCGTGGGTGAGCGAAGGTGGGGTGGATGCGGGAGAGGTGCAGGGAGAATGCACCGGAACCCCTGGCAGATTCCAGGTTCCTTGGCCATGGAATAAAGTTCGCGGGGGTTCGGACGAGAGCGGCTGCACCCTCAAAAGGTACGAGCCTGCTTTCGGGACCGCATGGTGAGCTGCCTCGCACGACGGGCTAGCCAGGAGGATCCCGCCCTGCTGCGTGGGGCGTCTTCGTGCAACAGAAGAGCGGCGCTAAGCGCCGCTCTCTGGTCGGAATGTCTGGCGTTCCAGAGCCTCAGGCCTTCGCGTAGAGGTCCATGACGGAGTGGAGCAGCTGAATGGCCTCGGCCTTGGGGCGCTGGAAGGCGTTGCGGCCCATGATGCTGCCGAAGGCGCCGCCCTGGGCCAGCTGGGCGACCTCCTGGAGCACCTCCTCGGTGCCCTTGGCCTCGCCGCCGCTGAAGATCACGATGCGGCGCCCGCCGAAGGCGCTGCGAACCACCTCCTTGACCCGATCGGCCAGGGTCTCGATGGGGATCTGGGCCTTCTCGAAGGCGGCAGCGGCCTCCTTGACCTCAAGGTGCTTCTTGGGAGGCTTGACCTTGATGATGTGGGCCCCGAGCTGGGCCGCGATCTGGGCGGCATAGCCGGCCACGTCCACGGCCGTCTCGCCATCCTTCGTGAGGCCGGCGCCGCGGGGGTAGGACCACACCACGGTGGGGAGACCCACGGCCTTGGCCTCCAGGATCAGCTCCCGAAGGTTCTCGTACTGGGGGTTCCGGTCGCCGCTGCCGGGGTAGATGGTGTAGCCGATGGCTGCGCAGCCCAGGCGCAGGGCATCCTCCACGCTGCCCGTGATGGCGCTGCAGGGCTCGTGCCCCTTGCTGAGGATGTCGCTGTTGTTCAGCTTGAGGATGAGGGGGATCTCGCCGGCGTAGTCGGAGGCCACGTGCTCGATGAATCCGAGAGGCGCGGCGTAGGCGTTACAGCCGGCCTCGATGGCGAGCTCGACGTGGTAGCGCGGGTCGTAGCCGGGAGGATTCGGCGCGAAGCTGCGGGCCGGCCCGTGCTCGAAGCCCTGGTCCACGGGGAGGATCACGAACTTGCCGGTGCCCGCCAGGCGGCCGGTGTTCATCATTCGGGCGAGGTTGGCCTTCACGCCCGGGTTATCCGAGCTGTACCAGGACAGGATTTCACGCACGCGGGCAGTGGCCATGGCTTCTCCTTGCGGATGGTCTGAATGCAGCATTCTACCTAGAAATGGACCGTCAGGCTCGCGCCCAGCGCCATGTCCGCCGTGTTGCCCCAGTGGGTGATGTTGTTCATGTAGTGGAAGGTCAGGGTGGTGCGCGGGGTCCAATCCCAGTAGACCCCGAGGTCGTGCTGGAGGCTGGGTTCGTCGAAGTGCTGGGACGGCTGCCAGTGGAGGTAGCCGCTCTGCCAGTAGAGCTGGAAGAAGGGCTGGACGGTGCGCCACTTCCGGTACTCCCAGGTGGCGTGGGCCCCCACCCCGTCCCGGAATCCGAGGTTGTCGTAGTCCGGACTCCCGTGGGGACGATGGACGTAGCCCGCCCCGAAATAGAACACGTGCCGGGAGGCGGCCCGCCACTGGGCGGTCAAGGCGTAGGTCTGGTCCCAGCCCGACTGGAACACGTCGTAGGTATGCGTGATCGGCGGCTTGAGGCTGAAGGCCGCGGACAGCGTCCACTTCCGGGTCTGGAGCAGGCGGTGCGTCACGCCCAACACCGGGTCCTGGGTCTTGCCGAGGATCCTGTCCGTATTGAAGAAGATGACCTTCCCGTAGCTGGCCACGGCCAGGGTGACCTGGTTCTGCAGTACCAGGTCGCGGCCGTACTGCTCGAAGCCGATCTTGTGGAAGTCCTCGATGAGGGGATCCAGGAAACCGCCCGTGTGGTTCTGGATGGGGAAGCGGAACCAGAGATCGGTGCGGCTGGAGAGCCCATAGCGTCCCTCCAGCTCGAACCTGGCGATCTCCTCGTCGAAGTAGTAGAGGTTTGGAAGGTAGGAGTACTTGGCCGCCGCGGCGGCAAAGACCGCCTGGGTCACGTTGATCCTTCCAGTGACATCCTTGGGTGGATTCTGCTCGAAGACATCGGAGTACTGGAAGGTGTTCGCCTCGACCCAGTGGAGCGCCCACCGCCAGTGCCCCCGGCCCAGGGGCACCGGGTCCGTCGGCTGGTAGGCCATGGTGGGCAGGTACAGAGGGAACATTTCCCGGGTGGGGAAGGGCCCCATCTCGTGAAGGGGCTCCACCGCGCCCAGGGAGAGGCCCAGGAGGCAGATGAAGCCGGCCCGGCGCACCGACCCGGCCTTACGCCTTGCTGTAGTCGTAGAATCCGCGGCCCGTCTTGCGACCCAGCCAGCCCGCATCCACGTACTTGATGAGCAGCGGGCAGGGGCGGTACTTGGGATCGCCCAGGCCCTCGTGGAGCACGTTGAGGATGAAGAGGCAGGTGTCGAGGCCGATGAAGTCCGCCAGGGTGAGGGGACCCATGGGATGGTTCATGCCGAGCTTCATGATCCCGTCAATGCTCTCCACGGAGGCCACGCCCTCGTAGAGTGCGTAGATGGCCTCGTTGATCATGGGCAGGAGCACGCGGTTGCTCACGAAGCCCGGGAAGTCGTTGCAGGGGATGGGGGTCTTGCCCAGCTTCTTCGAGAGGTCCATGACCGCCTCGAAGGTGGCGTCGCTGGTGGCCAGGCCGCGGATGACCTCGATGAGCTGCATGACTGGCACGGGGTTCATGAAGTGCATGCCGATGAAGGCTTCGGGGCGCCGGGTGACGGCCGCGAGCCTGGTGATGGAGATGCTGCTGGTGTTCGAGGCGAGGAGGGCTTCCGGCCGCAGGAGCTTGTCCAGGACCTCGAAGATCTGCTTCTTGACCTCCCACTTCTCCGTGGCGGCCTCGATGACGATCTCGCAGCCAGCCAGGTCCTCCAGCTTCGTGGTGGTGCGGATGCGAGCCAGGACCGCAGCCTTCTCGTCCGCCGTCATCTTGCCTTTGTCCACGCCCCGCTGGAGATTCTTGTCTATGGTGGCCACGCCCTTCGCGGCGAAGGCTTCGGTGACATCCTGCATCAGGACCTGGTAGCCCGACTGGGCGAAGACATGGGCGATGCCATTCCCCATCTGGCCCGCGCCGATGACGCCGATGTTCTTGAATTCAGCCATGGATGACCTCCGGACTGCTCCAGCATAGCGTCCAGGCGCCCTGATCCGTAGCATGGAGGGGATCCCCGGAGTTCCCTTGACCACCTCGAAGACGCGTGTGGACTGGTCGCTTCTGCTGCTTCGCATCGCCGTCGGCGGCCTGGCGATGCTCCACGGCCTGGCCCTCCTGCGCCATGCCCACGGTACCCTCTCGCCCGGCCATGTCCTCGGGTGGGGCATGGCCCTCCTCGAGGTGCTCGGCGGCACCCTCGTGGTCATCGGCCTCTGGACCGGGCTCCTGGCCGGCCTGCTGGCGGTCCTCATGGGCTGGCCCATGGTCCTGGCTTGGGCCCGCGGTGGGGGAATGCTCCAGGACCCTGCCGCCTTGTTCCGTCTACTGGCCACCTTGGCCTGCGCCGTGGGTGGAGCGGGCAAGTGGGCCATGGGCAAGTAGGAGGCCGCCATGCTCCGCCCCCCGTCGCACGAATCGCTCTGGGCCTTCGACGCCGAATGGGTCCCCGATCCGGCCACCGGGCGCCGGGTTCTGGATCTGCCCCAGGGGATGCCCGATGACGAGGTCCTGGAGCGCATGTGGGCCCATGGGGGAGCCACGGAGGCTGACCCGCGGCCCTACCTCAAGACCGTCCTCTGCCGGGTGGTGTCCATCGCTGCGGTGGTTCGGACCGTGAGGCACGGCGAGGTCCAGCACCGCCTGTTCGCGCTGCCGGAGAGGCCGGAAGCCCTTCCGGAGGACGAGCTGCTGCGCCGCTTCCTGGTGGCGCTCGGGGACAGGAAACCCCAGCTTGTGGGCTTCAACAGCCGGGAGGCGGACCTTCCCATCCTCGTCCAGCGGGCCATGGTCCACCGCCTCTCGATCCCGGGCCTGGGTCGCAGCGCGGACAAGTGGGCCAAGGACGACTTCTTCGACCGCTACGGGAACCAACACGTGGATTTGCGCGAACTCACCGGGGCCTGGGGCCGGGCCTCGTCCACCCTCCACGAGTTGGCCACGGCCTGCGGCATCCCCGGCAAGCTGGGCACGGACGGCAGAAGTGTCGTTGATCTCTGGCGGGCAGGGGATGTGGCGGGCATTGTCCGCTACAACCAGTTCGATGCCCTGACCACCTTCCTCGTCTGGCTGCGGGCCATGACCTTGGCCGGCCACCTGGGCCCCGAGCAGATGGTGTCCGAGGAGGCCGGCATCCGGGAGCTGGTTCGCCGAAAGGCCGACGAGGACCCCGGTTTCAGGCTCTATCTCGAAGGATGGGAGCGGCTGTCCCCTTGAGCAATCTCGAGGTCCGGCCGATACACTGGTAGCCCGAGGAGCCGCCCATGACCCAGGAGATCCGACCCGAGGACCTCATCGTCACCGAGCAGGACGGCACCCGCCGCATCAACCACGACGTGATCGAGAGCTATGGCCTGTTCAACCTGCCCCGCACCACCATGCGGCAGGCCCTGATGGTCTACTACGACAACGCCAGCCGCCAGGGGCGGAACGCCGCCCAGACAGTGCGCACCTTCATCACCCTGGCCAGCGCCATCACCCGGTTCCCGCGCCAGGTGGCCATCAACTTCACCCGCGGCCAGGCCTACCGGAGAAACATGAGGATGTTGAGGCGCTTCAGCCGGTGAAGGCGGCTGACGGGTCGCGTAGCACGCGGCTGAATGCCGCGCGCGGAGCGGGGCCCCGTGCGCCGAGAATGCGCTTCAGCCGGTGAAGGCGGCTGGCTGATTCGCTCAGCGCACGGTCTCCCGGGCGATCATCAGCTCTTCGTTGGTCGGGACCACCGTGACGGCGACCCGGGAATCGGGCGTGCTGATGAGGCGCTCGCCGGTGCCGTGCTCGTTGGCTTCCGGATCGAGCTTGACGCCCAGGAAGCTCAGCTTGCTGCAGACCTTGGCCCGGACAAAGGTGCTGTGGGTGCCGATGCCCGCGGTGAAGGTGATGGCGTCCACGCCGTCCAGCACCGTGGCGTAGGCGCCGATGTACTGGCGCACGTTGTAGGTCAGGAGATCGCGGGCCAGGCGGGCGCGGTCGTTGCCCTGCTCGGCGGCGCGCTCGATCTCGCGGAAATCGGAGGAAACGCCCGAGATCCCCAGCAGTCCCGACTTCTTGTTGAGGAGGTCGGTGATGCCGTTGTAGTCCAGGTGCTCGTACTCCATGAGCATCTCCACGACGCTCGGGTCAATGGTACCGCAGCGGGTGCCCATGATGACGCCCTGGAGGGGGGTCATGCCCATGCTGGTGTCCATGCTCTTGCCGTTGTGCACGGCGCAGATGCTCGTTCCGTTGCCGATGTGGCAGGTGATGATCTTCAGGGACCGCAAGGGGCGGCAGAGCAGGATGGCCGTGCGGGCCGCCACGAAGGCATGGCTGGTGCCGTGGAAGCCGTAGCGCCGGATGCCGTATTTCTGGCTCAGATCGTAGGGGATGCCGTAGGTCCGGGCATGGTCCGGGATATTGTGGTGGAAGGCGGTGTCGAACACGGCGACATGCGGCACCTCCGGGAAGGCGGCCATGGCCGCGCGGATGCCCATGGCGTTCGCGGGATTGTGGAGCGGGGCGTACATGGCGAAATGGTCGATGTCGTTCAGCACCTCCTCGGTCACCAGCACCGAGTCCCCGTACTTCGGCCCCCCGTGCACCACGCGGTGCCCCACGGCGTGGATGGGCGTCTCCCTCAGTACGGTGGCTTTCAGGCGGTCCAGGATGGCATCCAGGGCCTCGCGGTGAGTCGGGATGGGCAGCGTCTCCCGCCGGCGGTCGCCTTCGATGGTGCAGGCGAGGTTGGCTTCGGCCAGGCCGATCCGCTCGGCCATGCCTTCCGCCAGGGAGACCTCCTTGTTCATGTCGAACAGGTTGAACTTCAGGCTCGAGGAGCCTGCGTTGAGCACGAGTACCAGCACGGGAACCCCCACAATGCAGCCAGTCTAGACACCCGGGAACGTGACGGAAGTTTCATTGTGGATCATGGGGTCGCGATCCATGGGGCGGCAGGGGCCCGCAGGAGGCGAAGAGGCCGGCAGCAAGTTCCCGGGGCTCGGGCCAGGGGGCAGCAAGGGCCCGATCGGCGGCGGCCGAGAGGGCCCCCTCGAGACGGGCCGCCAGTCCGGGTTCGGGGCTCCAGCCCTGCCCGGACATCCAGGCTTCGAAGCGGGGGATGGGATCCTTCCGGCGCCAGGCTTCCAGGAGGGCAGGGTCCACGTACCGCTGGTCGTCATGTTCGGCATGACCGGCGAGGCGGAAGGTCTCGCAGACGAGGAACACGGGCCCCTGGCCGTCCAGGCACCGCTGGCGGGCCGTCCGGGCGGCCGCATACACCTCGGCGGCGTCATTGCCATCCACGACGAGGGTGGAGGCCCCCTGGGCCCGGGCGGCGAAGGGGACGCCCATCTGGCGTTCGGGCGGCGTGGAGAAGGCGAACCCGTTGGCCTCGCCCACCACGATCAGTGGGAGCCGCTGGACCACCGCGAAGTTCATGCCCTCGTAGAACGCCCCTGTGGAACTGCCCCCGTCGCCGATCCACGTCATGGCCACCCGGGGTTCCTTCCGCTGGCGGAAGGAGAGGGCCACGCCGGCCATGACGGGCACGAGGGCGCCGAGCATGGAGGAGGGGGCCACGATGCCCCGCGCGAGGCCCCCGAAGTGGTTGTTGTGGTCGCGGCCGCCCGTGGGGCTGGTGGCCCGTCCCAGGTACTGGAGGAAGACCTCCTCGGGCTGGACTCCGCGGACGAGCATGGCGCCCAGATCGCGGATCATCGGCCCGATGACGTCCTCCGGCCCCAGGGCCATGGCCGTGGCGCAGGCGGTGGCCTCCTGGCCCAGGCTCCGGTAGACGCTGCCCATGGTGTGCCCCTGGCGGAAGAGCTTCACGAGGCGCTCCTCCGTCAGCCGGGTGAGGAGCATGGCCTCGTGAAGGCGCAGGGCGGCTGATTGATCCATGGAAGGATCATTCCCGACGCGGGGAGCGGGATCAACCGGGAAGGGGCGATTCAGGCCGTGAGGTTGATGCGGGTGCCGACCTGGGAGCCCGGATGGACGGGGCTTTCGGCCTGGACGGCGCTCCCGCCGCTGGATTCGTGGCCCGATTCCCGGGCCTCCTCGGGACGGCCCGCAGGCTTCTGTCCGGAGGCCGGAGGTTTCACGGGCGGGATCTGGACCGCGGGCGTGATTCCCTGGACACTCGCCATGGCTCCTCCCGGAGGGGCGGAAGGCCCCCTGCCTCCATCCTATCGGCCGGCGGTGGGAATTCCAGGAGGGCCCCCGCGGATCCCCGCCCCCTTCGGAGGCGATCCGGGGTTGAATGAAGGGATGCTGACCCTCCGCCCCGCCGCCCCCTCCGACGCGCCCCTGATCCTCCAGTACATCCGGGAGCTTGCGGACTACGAGAAGGCGCCGGAGGCCGTCGTCGCCACCCTGGAGGACATTCAGCGCCACTGCTTCGCCGCCCATCCCCTGGTGCACGTCATCATGGCCGAGTGGGACGGCCAGCCCGCGGGCTTCGCCCTTTGGTTCCTGAACTTCAGCACCTGGGAAGGGAAGCCGGGCCTCTACCTGGAGGATCTGTTCGTCAGGCCCGCGTTCCGGGGGAAGGGCATCGGCAAGGCGCTCCTGAAGCACCTCGCCGCGCGGGCGCTCCGGGAAGGCTGGACCCGCTTCGTCTGGCAGGTGCTGGACTGGAACACCCCCGCCATCGAGTTCTACCAGGCCCAGGGCGCCCAGGTGATGCGGCCCTGGCTGACCTGCCGCGTGGAGGGCGAGGCCCTGGCGCGCCTCGCCCAGGACGCATGATCCCGCCCGAGCTGCGGAAGCTGGCGGAGGCCCTCGCGGCCGATGCGGAGCTGGCCCTGGTGGGGGGAGCCGTGCGGGACGAGCTGCTGGGACGCCCCCATGGCGACTGGGATCTGGCCACGGCCCTGCGCCCGGAGACGGTGCTTGCCCGGGCCAGGGCCGCCGGGTTCCGGGCCGTTCCCACGGGGCTCCAGCACGGGACGGTCACCGTGATCCTGGCGGAGGGCCCGGTGGAGATCACCACGTTCCGCAGCGACGGTGACTATCGGGACGGCCGGCGGCCGGTCTCGGTGCGCCTGGGCGTGAGCCTCGAGGAGGACCTCGCTCGCCGCGATTTCACCATCAATGCCATGGCGGTGCCTCTGGCCGGCGGCGGGCTGGTGGACCCCCATGGCGGGCGGGCGGACCTCAGGGAGGGACTCATCCGGGCCGTGGGGGATCCTCTCCAGCGCTTCTCGGAGGATGGGCTTCGCCCCCTGCGCGCCTGCCGTTTCGCCGCCCAGCTGGGATTCCGGATCGAACCTGCGACCCTGGCGGCGATTCCGGAGCGGCTCGACGTGGCCCGCAGGGTGGCCCCGGAACGGGTCCTGGCGGAACTCACCAAGCTGCTCACCGGAGCCCATCCCAGGGCGGGTCTCGAGGCGCTGCGGACGAGCGGCCTGCTGGATCTCTGGCTGCCGGAGCTGGCGCCCATGGTCGGTTGCGCCCAGAACCGCCACCATCGCTGGGATGTGTGGGAACACACCCTGGAGGTCGCGGGTCGGGTCCAGGAGGAGCCCGGCCTGCGCTGGGCCGCGCTCCTCCACGATGCGGGCAAGCCGGGGAGCCGGATGGAGGCCGCCGGGGAGGTGCATTTCCATGGCCACGAGTCCCGCTCCGGGGAGATTGCCGAAGCCATCCTGCGGCGCCTGAGGGCCTCGAACCATCTGAAGCAGGAGGTCCTGGCCCTGGTGCGCCACCACGGGACCCATCCGGAGCCGGCCTGGAGCGATGCGGCCTGCCGGCGCTTCCTGAGACGCCTGGGCGAGGACGCCCTGCCCCTGGAACGCTGGGCGGCCTTCCGGCTGGCGGACCAGCGGGCCAAGGGGATCGAGGATCCCGACCGGGAGACGCGCCACGGGGCCGTGGTCGCGCGGCTTGCGGCCCTGGCCGCCCAGCGGCCTCCGCTGTCCGTCCGGGACCTGGCCCTGGACGGGAGCGCGCTCATGGCGATGGCCGGCCGGAAGGGCGGGCCCTGGCTGGGCGCCCTCCAGGCCGAGCTGCTGGAGGCCGTGGTGGAGGACCCTGGCCGGAATACCCCCGAAGGGCTGGCCGCCCTCGCGGCGGCTAGGCTCGCTCGATCAGGACCACCGCCTGGGCCGCGAGACCCTCGCCCCGGCCGGTGAACCCCAGCTTCTCGGTGGTGGTGGCCTTGACGTTCAGATCCTCCGGCGTCAGGCCAAGCAGGGGGGCCACCCGGGCCCGCATGCGCTCCCGGTGGGGGGCGAGCTTCGGGCGCTCACCGATGAGGCAGACGTCGGCGTTCACCACGCGCCATCCCCTCCCGGAGAGGTCCGCCATGACACGCTCCAGCAGGCTGGCCGAGTCCGCCCCCTTGAAGGCCGGATCCGTATCCGGGAAGTGCTGGCCGATATCGCCCAGTCCGGCAGCACCCAGCAGGGCGTCCATCAGGGCGTGGAGCATCACGTCGGCATCGCTGTGGCCGGCCAGCCCGCAGTCGTGGGGGACATCGCAGCCCATGAGCACCAGGCGCCTCCCCTCCTCGACGGCGGCGAAGCGGTGGACGTCGAATCCCTGACCGATCCGCAGGGCCGTCACGGCGCCTCCGGATCGAGCACCCGCTGCTTCCCGGTGGTCTCCTCCTGGGCATCCGCCGCCGGAGGCTGGGGGTCAGGCAGCAGGAGGCGGACTTCCGTGCCCCGGCCCTCCTCGCTGGAGATCTCCAGGAATCCCCCGTGCTCGTCCACGATCTTCCGCACGGTGGCCATGCCAAGGCCCGTCCCGCGCTTCTTGCCGTAGCTGAAGAAGGGCTCGAAGATCCGCTTCTGGAGCTTCCTGGGGATGCCCTTGCCCGTGTCCACCACCCGGATCTGGATGCCGCCCGTCACCCGTTCCCAGGCGATGCACACCTCCCCCTCCAGGTCGGTCATGGCATCCAGGGCGTTGGTGACCAGGTTCTCGATCACCCGGGTGAACCGGGCCGGGTCCAGCTTGGCGGTGCATGCCTCGCCCTCGGCATGGAGGGTGACGCCCATCTCGGCGGCCCGCAGGACCAGGGGCTCGAGGATGGCGCTGATGAATGTCCGGAGGTCCACGCTCTCCCGGATGGGCTCGCGCACCTTGGCATAGTCGAGGACATCCTGGCTGAGATCGGTGAGGCGCTCGACGGACTCCAGGATCTTCTGGGTGTGGTGGAGCAGCTTGGGGTCCCCCGTGGACATGGCCAGGAGGTCCGCATGTCCCCGCAGGACGAACAAGCCGTTCTTGAAATCGTGGACGATGGAACTGGCCACCTGGCCCACGGTGGCGAGCACCTGGCCCCGGAGGTTCTCCTCGGAGAGGCGGGTCCGCTCGATGGCGATGGCGCAAAGCGCGACGATGGCCTCGAAGGTGGGACGGTCGGGGGGCTCGGTGATGGGGCGGCGGCTGTCCAGGTAGACCACGCCGATGCGCTTGCCCTGGAGCACCAGCGGCAGGCAGAGGATGGTCTTCAGCTCGAGGCGCATGATGGACTGCTGGCTGGCCAGGTGCTGGTCGTCGGCGACGTTGAGGATCCAGATGGGCTCTCCGCGCTCGAAGACGGACTGGACGCTGGACAGGGAGAGCTGGATGGCGTCCTCTAGGGTGTCCCCGAGGTTCCGCTGGACCCGGATGGCGAGTTCGCCCTCCTCCATCAGCATGAGGAAGCCCCGGTCCGTCCCCGAAATGGCCAGGAGGCGATCCAGGGACTGCTCCAGCAGATCCTCCAGGTCCACTTCCTGGGCCAGGAGCTGGGCGGTCTCCAGGATCGCCTGGAGGTGGATGTCCGAAGGGCTCTGCTGGGTGGTGAGCAGGGTCAGGGTGTAGGCGCCATCCGCGAGCCGGATGGGGGTGCCTGGCTCCCAGGCGACCCGGCCGATGGGCTGGCCCTGGTAGAAGCTTCCGTGGGTGGTCTGGAGGTCCTCGGCCCACCACGTGTCATCCACGCGATCCAGGCGGAGGTGGTTCCGGCTGATCATGCTGTCGGGGAGGACGATGTCGCAAAGGCTCTGCCGCCCCAGGGTCGCCGACCGGGAGAGGGGCACGGTCCGCTCGAAGCCGTGGCGGTCGCGGATGAGGATCTGGAAGCGCTGGATCACGGGAGGTCCAGGGATGGGGCGGCAGGAGGGATGCGGATGGCGGCGGTCAGCCCAAGAATATCCCCCCCTCTGCTGGACACAAGTGGAAGAGGCATGCGGGAATAGAGGCATGCACCGCCATCCCGACCTCGATCCGACATCCTCCTCCGAGGATCCCGTCGAGTACTCGCTCAGGCCCCAGCGCCTCCAGGAATATATCGGCCAGGACAAGGTGAAGGCCCGGATCGAGATCGCCTTGCGCGCGGCGCAGCAGCGGGGCGAGGTGCTCGACCATGTGCTCCTGTTCGGGCCTCCGGGGCTCGGGAAGACCACCCTGGCCCATGTGCTGGCCAATGAGATGGGAGCCTCCTGCAAGGTGATCCAGGCCCCCGCCCTGGAGAAGAAGGGCGACCTCGCCGCCATCCTCACCAACCTGGAAGCGGGCGAGTTCCTCTTCATTGACGAGATCCACCGCCTCTCGGCGCCCATCGAGGAGATGCTCTATGCGGCCATGGAGGACCGCAAGCTCGACATCCTCATCGGGCAGGGACCGAGCGCCCAGACCCTGAAGGTGGACCTGCGGCCGTTCACCCTCGTGGGCGCCACCACGCGGGCGGGCCTGCTCTCCAAGCCCCTGCACGACCGGTTCGGGATGGTCTACCGCCTGGAGTTCTATACCCGGCGGGACCTGGCCATCATCGCCGAACGTTCCGCCCATCTGCTGACCGTGCCCCTCGCCCCGGAAGGTGCCGAGGCCATCGCCCGCCGCAGCCGGGGGACGCCCCGCATCTGCAACCGCCTCCTCCGGCGCTGCCGGGACTACGCCCAGGTGAAGGGGGATGGCACCATCTCCGCCGACTCGGCCGAAGCCTGCCTCCGCCTCCATGAAGTGGACGACCTGGGCCTGGACGCCCTGGATCGCTCCTATCTCCAGGCCCTGTGCCAGAAGTACCGGGGCGGCCCAGTGGGGGTGCGGACCCTCGCGGCCGCCCTCGGGGAGGATGAGGGATCCCTGGAGGACCTGGTGGAGCCCTACCTGATGCAGGTGGGCTTCCTGGACCGCACCCCCCAGGGGAGGCGCGCCACGGATCAGGCCTACGGCTACCTCGGCCTGCGTTCGGATCCGGGCCCCCTGTTCAGCTGAAAAGCCGGCGAGAGGCCTCAGAAGCGCGGGGCGTCGGTGGGCTTCTTCGGGTCCTTGGCGGGGGCCGGCGTCCTGGGCGGCGGAGCCGGCGCCCCCTTGGCGACCCCGTTGGCGGATTCCGGCGCCGGTTCGGGGCTCTTGGCCTCCTGGTCCTTGCGGACGCAGACGCCCTGGAGGGTGCCCCCTTCGTCCACCACCAGCGAACCCACCTCGACATCCCCTTCCACGTAGCCCGTGCCGTGGATCTCCAGGCACTCGGCGATCTTCATGATGCCCTCGGCCCGGCCGGTCACGATCAGGTGCTTGGCGTGGATGGTCCCCTTGACGAGGCCGCCCGGGGCGATGGAGACCTCCCCGGTGGAATGGATGGTCCCGTCCACCAGGCCTTCAATCCGGAGGCTCCTGGATCCGGTGTGGATCTCGCCCGTGAAGGTGACGTCCTTCCCCAGCAGGGTGTGGATGGCGGGGGCAGCGGAAGGCTTGCTGGGCTTGTTCTTGAAGACGGCCATGGGGACTCCCTAGGAGGCACGGCTGAGGCCGCTGAGCCACTGCCGCTGGAGCTTGAGGTAGGGGGTGGGGTTCACGGGCTTCCCTGCGATGCGGACCTCGTAGTGGAGATGGACGCCGGTGGCGTCCCCGGTCCGGCCCATGTAGCCGATGATATCCCCCCGGCTGACGTGCTCGCCGACGGTCACGGCCACCTTGTCCATGTGTGCGTAAAGCGTCTCGATCTCTGGAGTGTGTCGGATCACCACCGCGTTGCCGTAGTTGTCGAAGGGGCCGGCATGCTCCACCACGCCATCTGCCGTGGCCTGGATGGGGGTGTCCAGCGAATTGGCGATGTCAATTCCCGTGTGGAAGCCCAGGATGCGATCCCCCGCATCCCGGTTCCGGGCGAAGGGGGAGATCCGCACCCCGAAGCCGGAGCTCAGGTAGCCGGCGGTCGGGGGGATGGACGGCGTGTGGGACCAGGCCCAGAGAATGGGCTCCATGCGCGAACTCACCAGGTTCACCTGTTGGGTCGTGCGGTCCAGTTCCGACTGGAGGCGGGCGATGCGCGCCCGGGTGCCCGGCGGCAGGGCCGGATGGGGGAGAGGCGCGTGGCCCCCGCCGCCGTGGCCGCTCGACGGCATCGGGCTCCCGGGGGGCGGGATGGAGGGGGCCGGTCCGTTGGGGTCCAGCAGCTTCAGGAGTTCCGCGTGCTGCGCACGCAGGGCGTCCATCTCGACTTCGAGCTGGTGGGCCTGATCCAGGGTGGAGCGGAGCTGCTCCTGCTGCTGCCGGGTCTGCTGCTGCAGGCGGCTGAAACTCATGATCTTCTTGGTGGCCCAGAACCCGTAGCCCGACCCGATCATCGCCAGTGCCGAGAAGCCCGCAAGGATGCCCACGATCCAGAGCATGAGCCGCCGGGTGAGGGACCATCGGAAGGTCCGGTGGCTGAACACCACCATGACCGTCAGCCATCGCCCGGTATCGGGGCGGCTGGAGCGCAGGGCGCGGCGGCGTTCAGGCTGGGAGGACATGGTCCTCCAGCATACCTGGGCCATGCAAGGGGGTCGAGCCGTATTCTTACAAATCGGGCTCTAGGAAACGACTGGCAGGAGCCGAGGCAGCCACCATTCCAGGAGATGGCCTGTAAAAAAAACAAGGCCCACCAGGCTGTTGAGGGTGAAGAAGGCCTGGTCAATCCGGCTGAGGTCCCCGCCCCTGACCAGCCACTGCTCCCGCACCAGCATGCCCGCCACGACCAGCCATCCCAGCCAGCCCAGGAAGTGGCTGCCGGTATCCAGGTTGAACTGGGCCCAGCAGGCCAGGGCGGCCAGGTGCAGCATCTGGGAGAGCAACAGGGCCCTGCGGGTGCCCAGGCGGGCGGGGATGGAGAAGAGCCCCTTCTCCCGGTCGAAGGCCTTGTCCTGGAGGGCATAGAGGATGTCGAAGCCCGCGGTCCACGTCAGGACGCCTCCCGCCAGCCAGAGGGCGGGCGCCTCGAAGGTGCCGGACACGGCGATCCAGGCCCCCAGCGGGGCGCCAGCCAGAGAGAGGCCCAGGACCACATGGGACCAGGAGGTGAACCGCTTGCAGAGGGAGTAGCCCAGGATCACCGCGAGGGCCACCGGGGAGAGGATCCAGGTCAGCCGGCCCAGGGCCCCCGCCGCCACCTCGAACAGCAGGACCGCGATCCCGAGCAGGACGAGGGCGCCGACCCGGGAGACGCGGCCGGCCGGAAGTGCCCGGCTGGCGGTCCGGGGATTCTCGGCGTCCAGATCGGCATCCACGAGGCGGTTGAAGGTCATTGCCGCCGTCCGGGCCCCGACCATGGCCGCCAGGATCCACAGGCAGGTGCGCAGCGGCGGAATCCCCTGGGCTCCGGCCAGTGCCCCCAGCAGGGCGAACGGCAGGGCGAACACCGTGTGCTCGAACTTGATCATGTCCAGAAGCTCTCTTAAATTATTGTAAAAAGAGCTATTTGGGCGGTCTGAAAAATCTGTACGAACTTTGTGCGAATCCGGAAATAAAACGGCACCATCTCGTGGCTGGTCGCCTACCTCGATTTGAGAAGGGGGTTGGGTTTGGTTGGGGTGGTCCATCGAGCTATCCATTGGCTACATGATCCTGCGGATTGGGGCTTGTGTCCCAGTAGGGATTACCGAACCCGCAGAGCCGTCAGAGTTGGAGGCTGAAACCAGACCCGGGCTCCGACTCCAGGAGAGACAGACCTTGTGGGGGACGAGCACTTTGGGGCGCCCTGGAATGCGAAGGGTCTGCCCCGGCCCAACTGGTATCGGAACGGGCTGAAGGAGCGGGAACTCCGGACACGGATGGGGACGCTGAAGCTGCGGCTGCCGCAGGCCCGGAACGGGTCGTTCTTCCCCTCGTGCCTGGAGCGATGGCAGACCTCGGAGCAGGCGCTGGCGGCGACCCTGGGTGAGATATGGTGATCATCCTCGACCGCCTGCTGCACCACAGCCATATCGTGACCATCAAGGGCGAGAGCTAC
>DAIDKC010000005.1 GCA_027451045.1 Holophagaceae bacterium
GACGCGGCTTCCGAAGCGGGGGGCCATGCCTTGGAACGGTCGGATCATGCGGGACCTCCGGAACTCGTCGCGTGACTTCCCGCGCATCCGCGCGCGGGATCCAGGACATTCTGCCGCAACGGATTCCCGCCGTGCCCTGCCCTCTCCGATTTCGGGGCTGGACATTCCGGCGCGATCGGGTATTCTTGAATGCCTTGGGCGTATAACTCAGCGGTAGAGTGCTATCTTCACACGGTAGAAGTCCCTGGTTCGAATCCAGGTACGCCCACCAGACCCGCCGACGTGGGCCGCACAGTCAGGTGCCCCCGGCGGGTTGAACCTTCCTGAGGGACGGAGCACCCATGCCTTACAGCCTTGCCACCCGGGTCCGCGTCGGCATGATCATCAACTACGAAGGTGAGCTCTGCCGGGTCACCAGCGTGGAACACCAGACCCCGGGCAACCTGCCCGCCCGCATCGTCACGAAGATGAAGCGCCTGAAGGACGGGATCAACCGCGAGAACCGCTTCGGGTCCTCCGACAAGATCGACAAGGCGAGCCTCGAGCAGGTCAAGATGGAGTTCCTCTACGAGGACGGCGACCACCTCGTGTTCATGAACAACGAGACCTACGAGCAGACCGAGGTGAACAAGGACATCCTCGGCGACGACCTGGTCTTCCTGCAGCCGAACATGCAGTGCGAGCTGGAGTTCTACGAAGGCCAGCCCCTGAGCGCCACCCTCCCCGCCAGCGTGGTGCTCCAGATCGTGGAGACCGAGCCGGTCATGAAGAACGCCAACGCCACCGGCTCCTACAAGCCCGCCAAGCTGGAGAACGGCATCACGGTCGGCGTGCCGCCCTACATCGAGTCCGGGGAGAGGATCCGGGTGAACACCGTGGACCGCACCTTCATGGAACGGGTGAAGTAGGCACCTCGATGCCGCAAAGGGCGGCCTTGCGTATCGCCAGAGGCGATACCAAGAGGATCCGGGTGAACACCGGGGACCGCACCCTCATGGAACGGGTGAAGGAGTTCCCGCCCCCCCTGGAATCCGGGCCCCGGGCCGCCGCCAGGCCCCCGGGGCCCGGGGTTTTTTTCTTGCAACCTGTCAACTCGGAAATGCTGGCAGGGCGACAGATATTCTTTACCAGAACATCGCCTGCGTGATCCTGGTCACAGGACAGGGGTTTTGTGCGATAACGGACTGTTGCGCCGTGGAGCCCCATGCCCCAAGCAGTCCTCAACCTCCGACGGATCGAATTCCTCGCAGGCCTGCCCCTGGCAGCCGCCGAGGAACTGGCCGGCATCGCGGAGCTCCGCCGCCTCCCCGATGGCGCCCGGGTCTATGCCCAGGGGGACCAGATCCCCGGCGTCTACGTGGTCGTGAAGGGCGGACTCAAGGTCTTCCGGACCGACGGCCGGGGCCGGGTCCAGGTGCTCCAGTTCCTCAAGCCCGGGGACTGCGTGGGCGAGGTGGCCGTCTTCGACGGCGCCCCCGTCGCCTCCAGCGCCGAATCCCACGGGGAGACCGAGTGCTGGCTCATCCCCTCGGCACCGCTGCGCCAGGTGGTCCACCGGCATCCCGAGGTCGCCGAGATGCTCATCCAGCACTTCGCGGCCAAGGTCCGCCATCTCGTCACCCTCGTCGAGACCCTCAGCCTCCACAGCGTTCCCGAGCGGGTGGCCCAGCTGCTGCTCGAGGCCCACGAGGCGAACCCCGGCCGCTCCCTCGTCGAGTTCCAGGAGACCCAGGAGGACCTGGCCCAGTGCATCGGCGCCAGCCGGGAGGCCTTCAGCCGGGCCCTGCGCCTCCTCACGGACCTGGGGCTCATCCAGAGCACCTTCCCCGTGGTGCGCATCCTGGATCTGGCCAAGCTGCAGCGCTACGCCAAGGGCTGACCGGCGGGCTGACCGGCGCGGCCCGGCAGCCTCACTCCACGCCAGCGGCGTAGGTGAGGTTCAGCAGAGCCATGGCCCGGGTCACCTTTCCCACGCTGTTCCGGGTGGTGTCGGTGTAGAGGATCCCCCGGCGGTCCAGGGCCCCGTAGTCGAAGTTGCCCTCGCCGCTCAGGTCGAAGCAGAGGGCCCCGTCCTTGATCCACTCGGTGGGGATGCAGTAGCCCGGCGCGGGGACCGCGCTGACGATGACATCGGCCACCCGGATGAAGGCCTCGAGATGGGCCTTGTTGGTGTTGGCGTGGCAGAGGATGGGTGTGGCCTTGAGGTTGGCGGCCATGGCCGTGAGGGGACGCCCGATGCGCAGGCTGTCGTTGATCACGAGCACCGTCTTCCCCGCCAGCCAGGCGTCGCCGAAGCCCCGCTTGAGCGTCTTGACCACGGCCCGGGCCGTGCAGGGCGTCATGCAGCGGTGCTGGGTGCCGTCGTCCATCCGCTTCCGGTACTTGTTCAGGAATCCGATGTTGATGGCGTGCAGCCCCTCGATGTCCTTGCTGGGATCCACCAGGTCCATGACCTCGTCGTCCTTGATCTCGGGGTAGCGCAGGGGATAGAAGATGAAGATCCCGTGGGTCTTCTCGTCCTGGTTGAGGCGCGCGAGAAGCTTGACCAGCTGCATGCCGCTCTGGACGCGCAGGTCGGCGGCGGCGATCCCGAGGTCCTCGCAGTCCCTCATGAGCCAGCGCTGGTAGGTCACGCTGCCGGGGTCCTCCGTGCCCAGGATCACCCCCAGGCCCGGGGCGAACCCCAGCTTCTGGATGTTGGACTTCACCAGCCGCAGGTAGTGCTGGGCGGTCTCCTGGCAATCGAGCTTCCCGGTGAGGGAGGAAGGCATGCGGCACCTCGGGTCCCCATTCTATCGGCTCGGGGCGCCGGCCCGGCGGGGAGCCCTATCCTGGAGCCATGACCCGCACCCCGCATCCCGCATCCCAGGCCGCCGAACTGCAGCGACGCCTCCGGGCCGCCTACCCGGACGCAGCCTGCGCCCTGGATCATCGCGACCCCTTCCAGCTCGTGGTAGCCACGATCCTGAGCGCCCAGTGCACGGACGCCCGGGTGAACCTCGTGACCCCGGCCCTCTTCGCCCGGTTCCCCGACGCCGCCGCCCTGGCCTCGGCGCGGCAGGAGGAGCTGGAGTCCCTCATCCGCCCCACGGGCTTCTTCCACAACAAGGCCAGGAACCTCCTGGGCCTCGGGCAGGCCCTGATGGCCCGCCACGGGGGGCGGGTGCCGGCCGATCCCGCGGCGCTGGCGGCCCTGCCGGGCGTGGGGCAGAAGACGGCCAACGTGGTGCTGGCCAACGCCTTTGGCGTCCCGGCCCTGGCCGTGGACACCCACATCTTCCGCGTGGCCCGCCGCCTGGGGCTCTCGAAGGCCCCCACGCCCGAGAAGGTGGAAGGCGACCTCTGCCGGATCTTCCCCCGGGACGCGTGGATCGAGCTGCATCACCAGCTCATCTTCCACGGCCGGCGCACCTGCGGGGCCCGGCGCCCCGACTGCGCCGCCTGCCCCCTCCTGGACCTCTGCCCCACCGGCCTCGGGAAGTTCAAGGACCCCCACCTGGGCATCCGCTTCCAGCCGCAGGATCCGGCCCCGGCCCCGCCCCCCGCCTCCCGGGTGCCCGCCGGCACCGGGCCCCGCCGCATCGTGAGTCTGGTCCCCTCGGTGACGGAGCTGCTGGCCCAGTGGGGCCTCGCCACCCGCCTCGCGGGGCGCACCCGCTACTGTCTGGAGCCACCATGGATCCGCGCCACGGTCCCCGCCGTGGGCGGCACCAAGGATCCCGACCTGGACCGCATCCGGGCCCTGGCCCCGGACCTGGTGATCCTCGAGAAGGAGGAGAATCCAAGATCCGCCGCCGAGGCCCTCACGCGCCTGGGCATCCCCTGGATCGCCCTGGAGGTGCGGACCCTGGTGGGGGCCGCAGCCGAGCTGCGCCGACTGGGGGCGGCCGTCGGCGCCCCGGCCGCCGGGGAAGCCCGGGCCGCGGCCCTGGAGGCGAGGCTCCAGCGCGCCTCGTCCCGGAGGGGCCCCCGCACCCTGGCTCTGATCTGGCGGGACCCCTGGATGAGCGCCGGACCGGATACCTACCTGGGCGACCTGGTCCGGCAGGGCGGCCTCACGCCCATCGGCCCTGACGGCTACGCGACCCTGGAGGAGGCCGCCCTGGAGGCCCTCGAACCGCAGCTCGTCCTGCTCCCTACGGAGCCCTACCGGTTCACGGCCCGCCACGCCGCGGAACTCCAGCGCCGCCTCCCAGGCGCTCGGGTGCACCGCCTGGACGGCCGCGCCCTCACCTGGTACCTGAGCCGCACGGAGGAGGGGCTGGACCTTCTGGAGCACCTAGCCTCCTCCGGAGCCCCATGATGCCTCCAGGCGACGGACGGGTTCCGCGAACAGACCTCGCGACCCAAGGTATGGTGGAGGTACTTCCCCGGAGCCCCCATGCCCCTCGCCCTGCCCCTCCTGCTCGCCCTGCCGGCCCTCCAGGCCCCCGAACCGGCCGCCGCCGCGGCCCGGGCCGTCCTCGAGGCCGCCCGCGCCAAGGCCCGGGCTGTCCTGGCCCAGCGCGACGCCTTCATCAAGGCCGGCGGGGACCGGCGGCTCTTCAAGGGCGACTGCTCGAAGGAGCTGGCGGAAGTGGACGCCCGGCTGAAGACGGAGTCCCGCCCCGAGGTGCGCCAGGCCCTGCTGGTGAGCCGCCTCTTCCTGATGGAGTACGCCAAGCAGGATCCGACGCCCGCCCTCCTGGCCCAGGTGCGGAAGGAGGTGCCCCCCACGGCCCCGGCCTGGGGCCTGGATCCCTCCCTGGTGGAGGACTTCAGCGAGGACCAGGCCCCCGGCTGGGGCCCCTACGTGACCGAGGCCCGGGACCACAATCCGGATCCCGCCGTGCGGCGCGGCCTGCTCTTCGACTACTTCTGGGACCGGCTGGACGCCAAGGACGAGGCGGCCTGGAAGCCGGCCTACGCCACCCTGGAGAAGGAGTTCCCGGACACCCGCGAAGCCAAGGAGGCCGCCGCCGTCCTGGCGGGGGACCGGAAGACCGCCCTGGGCCACCCGGCGCCCGCCTTCAGCCTCCCGGCCCTGGACCACCCGGGCACGACCTACACCCTGGCCTCCTTCAAGGGGAAGTACGTCCTCCTCGACTTCTGGGCCACCTGGTGCCCCTCCTGCCGCGCGGAGCTGCCGGGCCTCCACCAGGCCTGGGCCCGGTTCAAGGACCGCCCCTTCGAGATCCTCTCCCTCTCCTTCGACACCCGCCCGCAGTTCGTGACCGCCTTCCGGAAGCGGCCCGCCACCCCCATGCCCTGGGACCATGCCTTCGTGGCCGGGGGCTTCCAGTCCCCCCTGGCCCATGCCTACGGCGTGCAGGGCATCCCCAAGCCCGTGCTCGTCAACCCCGAGGGCCTCATCGTCGCCTCCGGCGGACAGCTCCGCGGCCCTGAGCTGGAGAAGACCCTGGCGAAGTTCCTGGGGAAGTAGGACGCCGCGGGCTTTCGGAAGGGGCCAAGCTCCGCAGTCCGACGCAGTTCCAGAAAGGGCTCTCCCCACCTGCATGCTTCGATCTGTATGGCACAAAGGCACGTTGTATCCAGACCCTGTTCGAGGCCCAGTGGCCCAAGAGATTCCATTCTTGAAAAATCACAAATCAATCAAAGGCAATGATTTGATGAAACAGATGGTCTATCTGAAACTTAATAAAATGTGACAAGAATCACTTCAATGATCGCTCTATTGACAAAGATCTGATTTGAGTGAGAGGATGAGGCTCTATTTCAATTAAGGAGGCTGAATGTCGCGGCTTCGTTATCCACTTTTTATGACTGCTAGTTTAGCCCTAATATTAGCAGGGTTGGGTTGCGCACCCATCGTTGCAACCCCCCCTCCTCCGCCCGTTGTCGCGTATATACCAAAATTTCAATTCCCGATCCCAAACACTGCAGTGCCCGGATCAGCAAAAACAACTATTGCAATCGTTCAGGCCACTCCAAACAACCAAGCATTCAATACTTTTAATAGTAGATTTGTGCAGGACCTTCAAAATGTTTTGGTTGCAAGGGGTTATAACGTAAAAGGTCCATTTCCAACAATAGATGATATGACTTACTCCGATAAAAAAGATAGTGATTTTATTCTGCGTTATGGTCTATCCGGTAATTACATCTTTACTAATGTAAAAACAACGCAATCCGCTGATGAGAGTCAACTTCCTCCTGCTGAAGAAAAATTAATTTGGAATGGAACATATACATCATTACTTGGACTCCCCGTTAAAAACATAAATGGACAGGCTAAATATTTTAGTGGTAATTTTATCGTTTCTTCAAAAATCAACCTAGAATTAGATGAATCTTTATCTGGAGAAAAGCTCTGGATGAAGACTATTGATATTTCGGCCAATCCAGAACCTTTTGATACAAGCGCGCCTCATGCCATAGCCAATAATGAGGATCCAACTGTTGCGTTAGAAAAAACAACTTACATGGACCAGGGCATGACAAATGCCTTGAACAAGGCCTTGAATTCCATTTATAACAATGCGTTTACTGCCATATGGAACCAACTCGATCCAATGGAACTTCGAGATCTCAAAAAACAAGCCGATGAAATTAAGAGTAAAAAACGGTTTTAAACTCATGAACTAGATTGAAATGAGGAGGGCCTGCTCACGCGGGCCCTTCTCATTTCTCCTGCAGCCAAGCCAGCATGGCCGACGGTTTCTGGAAGCCCAGGCTGCGGCGCAGCTCGTGACCTTCAGAATCCAGCAGGATGACGGTGGGGTAGCTCTGGATGTGAAGCTTCGTCGCCAGGTCGGGACGGACCTTGTCGGTGTCGATCCGCACGGCCACGGCGTGCTGCCGGATCCAGGCCTGCACCGCGGGATCGGGCCAGGTCTTCTCGTCCAGCTCCTTGCACTGGGCGCACCACTGGGCGTAGGTGTCCACGAGCACGAGCCTGTGTTCGGCCTTGGCCTTCGCCAGGGCGCCTTCGTAGTCGTTGTCCAGCCAGAGGCTCGGGGCTGGGACCTGGGCCTCCGCGGTGCCGCCCCGGGGCAGGAGCTGCACATCCAGGCCCGATTCCACGGCCCTCACGCCCAGCAGCAGGCCCAGCACCAGGGCCAGGAGGCCCGCGGCCCGGCGCAGGGAGGGCACGAGTCCTCCGGCGGCCTCGAAGGCCCCGAACAC
>DAIDKC010000006.1 GCA_027451045.1 Holophagaceae bacterium
GGCCCAGGATTCAGACGAGAAGTCCCGTCCAAGGAGCCGCCCCCCATGGAAGGGCCCGGCATGGGGGTTCCCCGGGGGCCTTCCACAAGGCGGGGCGGTGCCCCCCAAAGGAGAGCTGAAAAGGCCAGGGCTGGAGCGAGCTTCAGGGCGATACGGGCAGGCAGCATGGGAGGCCTCCGTAAGCTGACGACGCCGTGGGGCGCCACTTCCTTGGATGCCAGAATCGCGCCGAGAGTTGTTTCTTGACGCTATGCTGGCCCCACCAGCATCGGAGGCTTCGAGGTGTTCGGCAAGATCCAGCACATCCATTTCGTCGGCATCGGGGGCATCGGCATGTCCGGCATCGCGGAGGTGCTGGTGAACCTCGGCTACCAGGTGTCGGGATCGGACCTCAAGGCCAGTCCCGTCACGGCGCATCTGGAAACGCTGGGCGTGGCGGTCCGCATCGGACATGAGGCGTCCTGCATCGCGGGTGCCCAGGTGGTGGTGATCTCCAGCGCCGTCCGGGGCGACAACCCGGAAGTGGTGGCGGCCCATTCGGCGAAGGTCCCGGTGATCCCCCGGGGCGAGATGCTCGCGGAACTGATGCGCATGAAGTACGGCATCGCGGTGGCCGGCTCCCACGGGAAGACCACCACCACCGGGATGATCGCCCAGGTGCTCAGCCAGGGCGGGATTGATCCCACCATCGTCATCGGAGGGAAGCTCGGCACCATCGGGAGCAATGCCAAGCTGGGCAAGGGCCCGTTCCTGGTGGCCGAGGCCGACGAGAGCGACGGCAGTTTCCTGCTGCTCAATCCCACCCTGGCGGTGGTGACCAACATTGACCGGGAGCACCTGGACCACTACCGCGACCTGGAGGAGATCCAGGAGGCCTTCGTGGCCTTCGCGAACAAGATCCCTTTCTACGGTTCGGTGTTCCTGTGCCTGGATGATCCGCACGCCGCGGCCGTCCGCCCCCACCTGAAGCGCCAGGTCCGCACCTACGGCACCCATCCCCAGGTGGACCTGCGGGCCCGGGACATCCGGCAGGAGGGGTTCCGCACGAACTTCAAGGTCACGGCGGACGGCGAGGATCTCGGGACCTTCAGCCTCGGCGTGCCGGGCCACCACATGGTGCTCAACGCCCTCGCCGCCATCGGCGTGGCCCTGGAGCTCGGCGTGGACCGCGAGACGATCCGGGCCAGCCTGGCGAGCTTCACCGGAGCGGACAGGCGCTTCCAGCGCAAAGGCGAGCGCGGGGGCGTCCTCGTGGTGGACGACTACGGACACCACCCCACCGAGATCGCCGCCACCCTCGCCGCCGCCCGGGCCGGGTTCCCGGACCGGCGCATCGTCGCGGCCTTCCAGCCCCACCGCTATACCCGCACCAGGGCTCTGCTGGAGGAGTTCGGAACTGCCTTCTTCGAGGCGGACGTGGTGGCCGTCACCGATGTGTACCCGGCCGGAGAGCCCCCCATCCAGGGGATTGACGGCGCCGCGGTGGCCGAATCCCTGAGGATCCATGGGCAGAAGGACGTCCACTTCACGGGGCGCGTGGAGGATCTCCCCGCTGCCCTGCTGGGCCTGACGCGGCCGGGAGACCTGCTCCTCACCTTCGGGGCCGGCTCCATCACCCAGGTGGGCCCCCGGTTCCTCGCCCTCGAGCGTCCGGACTAGGAGCCGCCATGGGCCTGCGCTTCACCCTCGCCATCACCGGCGCCTCCGGATCGGCCTTCGGGGTCGCCGTGCTCCGGAGGCTCTCGGCCAATGCGGACGTGGCACGGATCGCCCTCCTGCTCTCACCCACGGGGCGGAGGTGCCTGCTGGACGAGACGGGCCTCTCGCCCAAGGAGCTTGCGGCCCTTCCCAAGGTGGACCTGCACGACGAGCGGGACCTGGGCGCCGGCATCTCCTCCGGATCCTTCCGCCAGGACGGCATGGCCCTCGTGCCCTGCAGCGCGGGCGCCCTGGGCCGGATCGCCTCCGGCGTGAGCGAGTCCCTCGTGAGCCGCGCCGCGGATGTCTGCCTGAAGGAACGCCGCCCGCTGGTGCTCTGCCTTCGGGAAACCCCCCTGAACCGCATCCATCTGGAGAACCTCCTCCGGGTCCACGACGCGGGCGCGGTGGTGATGCCCCTCATCCCGGGCTTCTACCACGGGCCGAAGACACTGGACGACCTGTACTCCGCCTTCGCCACGAGGGTGCTGGACCAGCTGGGCCTTTCCGAACCCGATCCCCGGCGCTGGAAGGCCTGATCCGAGGCCGTTCAGGCCAGGCCTTCCAGTTCCGCCTCGGCGGCCTTCTGGGCGCGGCGGGTGGAGGCGAAGGCCCACCAGGCGCCGCAGGCGCCGGTCAGGGCGCCGGTTCCCGCAAGCAGGGCCATGCTCGACGGGGCGAAGAAGCCGAGGCGCGCCAGATAGACAAGCAGCGGGGAGAGGCCCCCCACCCCCCGGGCCAGGGGCCACCAGAGGGCGAAAAGGCCCCCAAGGGCCACCAGGCTCCCGGCCAGTCCCAGGACGGCGCCCTCCATCACCAGGGGCGTCCGGATGAAGCCCTCCGATGCTCCCACCAGGCGCATGATGGCCACTTCCTCCTCCCGGGCGAGCAGGCTCATCCGGATGACGTTCCCGGTGGCGAAGCCGGCGGCAACCAGGAGCAGCAGGCCGAGGGAGGCCAGGGCGGAACGGGCCATCCGGGCCAGGCGCTGGAGGTTCTCCATGCGGGTCTGGTCCACCAGCACGTCGCCCACGCCGGGAATCCCCTTGAGGCTGGCCCCCACCTCGGCGGCCTTGGGTCCGCTGGCAAGGTCGGGGCGGAGGGTCAGCTCCAGGCTTTCCGGCAGGGCTCCGGGTCCCGCACCGGCAAGCAGGACGCCGGCCTCCCGGGACGCGGCGAGGAAGGTCTTGCGGTTCTCATCGGCACTGACGAGCCGGACCTGGGTGAAGCGGGGATCGCGCTGGAGCTGCGCCTGGGCCTGGTCCAGGCTCTGGCCTTCGGCGGCATAGACCACGATGCGCGCCTGGGCTTCCACGTGCTGCACGAACCGGTCGAGACTCTCCACGAGGAGCAGCCCGCCCCCGGCCAGCACCAGGCCGGAGGCCAGGGTGAGCACCACGACCAGGTACTGCCCCCGGTGCCTGAGGAGGTCCCGCCAGACATCCTGGACCAGCAGCGCGAACAGGCGCAGCAGGGTCATGCCGCGTTCCCGTCCAGGGCCACGCCCAGGAATACGGTCGTGGAAGGGCTGACCGTGACCTGCTTCGCCGCGGTGCCGCCCAGCGGGGATTTCCAGAGGATCAGGGTCGGGTACCCGGTGGAGCCCTCCCCCCGCAGCCCCACCAGCCAGTCCTTGGTCCCTGGATGGGCGATGACCCGCAGATCGGGTTCATCCGCGGCCGTCCCGACCGTGGTGTTGGGGGCCTGGTTGTAGGCCATGCCGAACTGCCCCGTCTGGAACACGAGCACCGGGGCGCCGCTGGTGCCAGCATCGGTGTTGTCGCAGGCCACGAAGAGGTCGTTATCGGCCGTGTCGAGGGCCAGGCTGCCGTACTTGGCGAGTCCGGTGGAGCTGCCCAGGATCACTGCCGAGGACGAGAAGGCGGAGGCGGTGCCCTGGCGCAGGCGGGGCCCCGTGAGCGAATCCATCCCCACGGGATTCCCGTCCTGGAAATAGCCGTAGACCACGCCCTGGCCCGCCGCAACCCCGGTTCCCCCGGTATCGCCCGAGGCCTGGAGGGCCTGGAGGCTGATGGTGGCATCCTGGGCCTGGGTGCTGGCGCCCTGGACCACCCAGATCTGGGTGCCGCTGTCCCCGTTCTCCGTGATGTAGAGGGTGTCGGTCTGGCTGTCCACCGCCACCTGGCCGAAGGTGCTGTTGGAGAGCCGGCCGGTGCTCGCGAGGGAGAAGGAGGCGATATCGGTGCTCGGGATGGCGCCGGTCTGATTCCGGATCTCCGAGATGCGGACGATCGTGCCCGAATTGGACACCAGGTACAGCACCCCCCGACTGCTGTCCAGGCACATGCCACCCCAGGCCAGGCTGGTCACCTTGCTGAGCAGACTGGAGGTGAGGGTGCGGTCGGGTGCGGGCGTCGTCGTGGCGTCGTACAGCGTCTCCAGGTCGTTCCAGACCATGACGGTGCTCGTGGAGGCGTCGAAGGCGTAGAGGGCCGTCCCGGTCGTGCTCCCCGCCCCCTGGGGATCCACGCAGCTGAAGGAGACGGCCAGGACCAGGAGGGCCGCCAGGGCCCGCAGGAGGGACGGGAGTTTCATGGCGCGGCCTACTTGGAGAAAAGGGCCTTGAGCTGGGCGTTCAGGAGGCGCACCAGCTCGGCATCGCAGCCAGCATCCACGGCCCCCCGGGAGATGGCAAGGGCCAGGCCCTTCACGGCCTCCGGCCCTTCGCCCGCGATGATCTGCTGGGTGGACTTCGCCTGGAGGCGGTTCACCATCTCGTGGTGGGCCTCCGGGAGCACCCCCTTGGCGGCCTGGGCGATGCGCTGGGTGAAGGCCGTGAGCTTGGCCATCCGGACAGGATCGTCCGGGGGAGGGGCGGGCTTGGCCTGGACGATGGGCGCCTCCGACGCCACCCCGCCGCCGACCGTCTCGGGCAGGGGCTCCTCCTCCGCCTGGGGGAAACCCGCCGGCGGCTGGGGCGGCGGGGGCTGGAGCCGCACGATGAGGGTCTCTTCCTCCCTCGGCGCCTCCTGCGCGGGCGCGAGGCCGAGCCGCTCCGCCACGGGCACGAGAGGGGCCGCCGGGGTCTCCAATTTGGGTGGCCGGCCGGAGCGGAGCCCCTTGAGCACCACATGGCCCGCCATCACGAGCCCGTACAGATCCTTGGCAACGGTGAGCACGGGCTTCTGGGTGGCTTCCGCCAGTTCGGCCACGCTGTAGTAGCCCGTCGCGAGCCCGAGGAGCCGGGCTTCCCGGGGGTTCACGCCGTGGGGGACCTCTCCCGGCAGCAGGGTGGACTGGGGGTAGAGGTCCACCGAGGGCACCTTCTGGCTGATGACGCGCCACTCGTCCATCCTGCGGCCCAGCTCCATCAGCACGGAGGCGTTGGGCTTCGAGATGGTGGCAGGCACGTCCTGGGGGCCTTCCTCGAACCGGTAGGTCCCCTCCAGCCACAGGGCCACCTCCATGAGCGCCTCGTAGCCCTCGCCATTGTTGGTGATGGCATGGACGATCCGGCCGTCCTTCAGGTAGATCCGCGCCTTGGCAGCGTCCTGCTGCACGTGGAAGCAGCCCGATTTCCCGCCCTGGCTGACCAGCTGGATGATGTCCGGCAGTGGGGCCTCGCGCATGGAGCCTTGAATCACACCCTGGGACATGGGCTGTTCCTCTCGGAAATTGGGCGGCCTACATGGATTTGCGTATCCTACCACGGAGTGCGCCCTTCCCCCGCGGCGGTACCTCGGCCATGCTGGGGGGCCTATGGACCGCCGAGCCGACTCCCCCTTCGCTCCCATCGAGGACGCCGTCGAGGCCATCCGGCAGGGCCGGATGGTCGTGGTGGTGGATGACGAGGATCGGGAGAACGAGGGCGACCTCACCCTCGCGGCCGAGCACGTCAGTCCCGAGGCCATCGCCTTCATGGCGACCTACGGCCGGGGCCTCATCTGCGCGGCCCTGGAGGGGCCCGTGCTCGACCGCCTCCAGATCCCTCTGATGGTCCGGGACAACACCAGCCCCTTCGAGACGGCCTTCTGCGTGAGCGTGGAGGCCCGGGAAGGCACCACCACCGGCATCAGCGCCCAGGACCGCGCCCGCACCATCCAGGCCCTCATCGCCCCCGACGCGAAGCCCCAGCACTTCGTGAAGCCCGGCCACGTGTTCCCTCTGCGGGCGCGACCCGGCGGCGTGCTGGCCCGCACGGGCCAGACAGAGGCCAGCGTGGATCTCGCCCGGCTGGCGGGCCTGCATCCCAGCGGCGTCATCTGCGAGATCATGAAGGATGACGGGACCATGGCCCGGGTCCCGGACCTGGTGCCCTTCTGCCTGAAGCACGACCTGCTCATGGTCACCGTTGCCGACCTGGTGGCCTACCGGATGCGGCGCGAGCCGCTGGTGAAGGCCCTGGAGACCCGCACCCTGGCCACCGCCTGGGGCGAGGTGCGGCTCCACCGCTTCCAGAGCCTCCTGGACGGCGGGACCCACCTGGCCTTCGTGCTGGGTGACCTGGCGGCCGGCGAGCCGCCCCTGGTCCGGGTGCACCTCGAGACCCTCCCGGAGGACCTCCACGGGTTCAGCGCAGGTCCATTCCAGCGGGCCATGGAGGCCATCGCCCGGGAGGGCCGGGGCGCCCTGGTCTATCTCCGCCGCTATGGGCACACCCAGGGGGTGGTGGACGAAGCCGACCCCCACCAGCCCGCCATGAGCGACAGGGATTTCGGCGTGGGCGCCCAGATCCTGGGGCAGCTCGGGGTTGGAAAAATGCGCCTGCTCAGCCGACACGAAACCAAGTACATTGGCCTCCGGGGCTTCGGGCTCGACATCTGCGCCCATGTGCCCCTGGCACCGAACCCTGCTCCTGCGGACCCCCGTTGCTAGACACGACCTTCCTGACCCAGTCGCCCCTGTTCAGGAACCTGGACGAGGCGGAGCGTGCCCAGATCCTCATCATCGGGCAGATCCGCACCTACCGTCCCGACGAGGTCATCTTCCGGGAGGGGGATGCCGGGGACGGACTCTTCATCGTGATGAAGGGCTCGGTCCGGATCTCCAAGTGCAGCCCCACCGGCGAGGAGGCCCTGGCGGTCCTGGAGACGCCGGCCTATTTCGGGGAAATGGCGCTGATTGACCTCTCCCCCCGGGCCGCCGACGCCATCGCCAACGAGGCATCAGAGCTCTTCTTCATCCCCATGCAGGACCTGCGGTCCCTCATCGCGGCCCACCACCAGATGGCGCTCAAGATCCTCTACTCCCTCTGCGAGGTGCTGGCCCAGCGCCTCCGGGAGACCAACGAGCGCTACATGAGCATCTTCACCATCGCCCAGTGGGGTGGAGCCCAACCCGAGGGCCCCATCCCCGTTCCCTGAACCCGAAAGGAGCCTCCATGTCCGATCTTGTCGCCCACATCACCGACGCCGAATTCCCCAAGGCCGTCTCCCAGGGAGTCACTCTGGTGGACTTCTGGGCCCCCTGGTGCGGCCCCTGCCGCATGATCGCCCCCGTCCTGGACGAGCTGGCCGGCGAGCTCCAGGGCAAGGCCAAGATCGTGAAGATCAACGTGGACGAGAACCCCCAGGTGGCCGGCCAGTTCGGCATCATGAGCATCCCCACCCTGATCGTCTTCAAGGACGGCAAGCCCGTGAACAAGATGATCGGGGGCCAGCCCAAGCCCCAGCTGAAGGCTTTCATCGAGAACGCGCTGTAGCGTTTCCGCCCCCAGCGTACGCGTGGAAGCGCCGGGGCCTCCCGGCGCTTCGCGCGTCCCGGCCGCCCGGGCAGGGGCGCGGGCCTACTTGCGGCGGAGCACCAGACGCACCTGGTTGCCCCGCGCGTTGAAGTGCACCTCGTCCATGATCAAGTGGAACAAGGGCAGGCCCCGGCCGAAGTTCGCCCCCAGCTCCGGACCGGCAGGAAGGGGGTCGAGCCGGCTGGTGTCGAACCCCGGTCCCTCGTCGGAGATCTCGAGCTGGTACCGCTCGGTATCCAGGGCGAGCTTGACCTCGATCATCCTGGAGGCGTACCTCGGATCGGCCATGCGGGCCGCCCGCATCCGCTCGTAGGGGTCCTCCGCCGTCGAGAGATCCCCCTTCAGGCTGGAATCCAGCTCGAGGTTCCCGTGCTCGAGGGCGTTGACCAGGGCCTCGTGGATGGCCATGGCGATCACGTCGCGGTTGGCCTGGGAGGCGAATCCCATGGGCACCAACCGATCCGTCAGGTGCCGGATCAGGCTCGGAATGTCCAGTTCGTCGGAGCGGAACAGGAAATGGCGCCGCTCGTTCACCAACCCCCGCAGTCCGTCATCCCCGAGGCGGAGGTCCCGGTGGAGGTCCACCAGATGGAAGACGCTCTGGACCAGGTCCCGGAGGGCCAGCGGCTTCACGAACAGGTTGGCCGCCCCGAGCCGGAGCGCCTGGATCGCGTATTCCACGGAAGCCTGGCCGGTCATGAGCACCACAGGGAGGCGCGGCTCGACGGCCTTGACTCGCTGGATGACCTCGAAGCCATCCATGCCATCCATGTTGATGTCGGAGATGACCAGGTCGAACTCCGGGGCACCGGGCGCCTGAAGCCGGGCGATGGCCTGGCCGCCGTCGGAGCATGCATGGACGGTCATCCCGTAGTGGCCCAGGGCCGTCTCGACCAGATCGAGGACCGCGTCGTCGTCGTCAATCAACAGGATGTGGGTGCCCTGGCGCGTCATGGCGGTCTCCGGGACTGCCTGCATTCTAGTGTCCTATGGGAGGGGGGGAAGGAGCGGGGCAAGGAGAGCGAGGGTGCGATCCAGGGCACCCGACAGGGCGGCCGGCAGGGCCCCTGCCATCCGGGGCCGCAGCGGCGTGGTGCGCAGCCCCGAGAGGACGGCTTCCGGGAGTCCCGCCTCGGCAACCACCCGGGCCAGGCCGGCCTCGCACAGGAGCGGAACGAGGTCCGTGAAATTCGCGAAGCCGGGCCCCAGGATGACCGGCACGCCGGCGCGCACCGGCTCAAGGGGGTTGTGTCCCCCCTCTCCGCGCCATCCCCCTCCCACGAGGGCCAGGGTCCCTTCGGCCCAGGCGGCCGGCAGCTCCCCGAGGGTGTCGAGGAGCAGGATGTCCACGTCCCGCCAGGCCTCCGGCGCGGCGGGCCAGACCCCTGAAGCCCGCCGGAACCGGAGCCCCCTCGCGGCGAGCAGGCCGGCGGCCTCATCGAAGCGCCGCGGTTGCCGTGGCGCGAGGATGAGCCTGAGCCCAGGATATGCGGCCTGGCTCCCGCCCCACCGGTCCAGCAGCAGAGCCTCTTCGCCCTCGAGGGTGTTCCCGGCCACCAGGACCGGGCACGGCGCCCATCCCTCGCGCAGTCCCGCCCATCCGGGATGGAGGGGCGCGGGCGGCGGCAGGTCCGCCTTGAGGTTGCCCCCCAGGTCCACCCGGGGCGCTCCCAGGCGACGGAAGGCTTCCGCGCTCTCCGGATCCCGGGCCGCCACCAGGGTCAGGCGGGAGGCGGCGCGACGGAGCCAGGGTCCACCCCGCTCCAGGGAGCGCGCCGTCAGCCGGCCGTTGACGATGCAGCGCGGCACACCCCTGCCCTCCAGCACCCGCAGCAGGCCGGGCCACAGCTCGGCCTCCAGGGCCACGAAGGCGGCCGGGGGCCGCGCGAGGAACGGCGCCAGACCAGCCGGATCGTCCAGGGGGAACGGGCCGCCCGAGACGCGGCCGGTGCCGGCATCCCAGGCCGGCAGGCGCTTCCCGAGCAGGCCGAGGCCCGCAGGCGTGCCGGTGGTGACGTGCAGGCGGTGCCCCCGGTCCCGCAAGCGGACGACCAGCCCGTCCCCCAGCAGGAGTTCGCCCACGCTGACGGCGTGGAGCCAGATCCAGCGCCCTCCGGGAAGCTCCGGCACCGTCGCCTGCAGGCGCAGGCGCCAGCCCTCCGGAAGTCCCCTCGCGCAGGACCTGGCGACGCCTCCCGCCAGGGCGACGGCCGCAAGATAGCTCAGGTCCAGGGTATCCACCCTTCCACGCTCTCACATTTCGCGCCGGGACGGCATCATGGGAGGCATGAGCGCCGCCCCCCTGGAGGTCCTCCTCGTCACCGGGCCCCTCGGGGCCGGCAAGACCACCGCCGTGAACCGCCTGCTGAAGGCGGAGGTTGCTGCAGGTCGCCGCGTGGCCGTGCTCATCAACGAGTTCGGCGCCGTGAGCGTGGACGGCAGCCTCGTGGGCGCGGAGCGGCCCGAGCTGGCAGGGCTGGAGAACCTGGTGAACGGGTGCGCCTGCTGCAGCCTCCGGGACGATGTCGTCGCGACGCTCCGGGCCTGGTGCGATCTGCCGGAAACAGCCAGGCCCCACAGGGTCGTACTGGAGACCACGGGTCTGGCCGATCCCACAGACCTGGTGGACCTCGAACAGGAACCCCGCCTGGCGGGCCGTCTGCGCCTGGCGGGCCTGCTCACGGTGGTGTCCTGCCTCGCCCCAGTGGACCACCTGCGGGCAAGACCCCTGCTGCGCCGCCAGGCGGCGCTGGCCAGCCTGATCTACCTGAGCAAGGCGGATCTCGATCCCTCAGCGGCGGTGGTCTGGGAAGGGGAACTCCGGGCAGCCTTCCAGGGCATCCCCCTGGTGCCCAGCCGCCAGGGCGCAGCCGCCCCGGGCGCGCCGGATCCCTGGCAGGGCGACCTCCGCCCCGTGCCCGAAGGCTGGGCCCCCGCGGAGGGGCCGAGCTTCGCCGAGGCCCGTGCCCTCACCATTCACTGGGACCATCCCCTGGATCCCGCCGCGCTGGAGGCCCTCCTCCTCGCACCGCCTCCCCGGGGCGAACTGCTGCGGGCCAAGGGCGTGTGCGCCTTCGCGGGCTGGGCCGCCAGGAACGACGGCGGCGACCGCTGGGCCTTTCAGTTCGCGGATGGGCGTCTGGAGGTCTCGCCCCTGCCCCTGGGGCCCGGAGGCCCTGCACCCTGCGCGGGCGTGGTGATCGGCACAGGCCTCGAGACGAGCTTCTGGAAGAAAGCGCTGAGGGATCTGGAGCGGGCTCCAGAGGGCGCCCGCCGGAAGGTGGTGCTCCGCCCCTGACCGCAGGCCTTGGTATCATCACCGTTCCTCCATCCGGGGACCGCAAGGAGCAGGTGTGGATCAGGTGCTGGACCTCATGGCCAAGGAGCTCAAGCTCCCCCGCGCCGGCGTCGCCGCCATCGTGGCCCTTCTCGAGGAAGGGAACACGGTGCCTTTCATCGCCCGCTACCGGAAGGAGCGGACGGGCTCCCTCGACGAGGTGGCCATCCGGGCGGTGGAGGACCGCCACGCCTACTACAAGGATCTGCTGGACCGACGGAAGACCGTGCTCAAGTCCATCCAGGAGCAGGACAAGCTCACGCCCGAACTGCAGGCCCGGATCGAGGCGACCTGGGTGAAGGCGGAACTGGAGGATCTCTACCTGCCCTTCAAGCCGAAGAAGCGGACCAAGGCCACGGTCGCGAAGGAGCGAGGCCTGGAACCGCTGCTCGATGCCCTCCTGGCCGACGCCACAGGCGCCGATCCACTGATGCTGGCGGAGCCGTTCTTGAAGGACGAGGAGGGACTGCGCACGCCGTCCGAATGCGTGGAGGGGGCGGGGCACATCCTGGCCGAGCGCCTGGCAGAGGATGCCGATATCCGCGTCTGGATGCGCCAGGCCTTCCATGATCAGGGCGTGCTCCAGGCCACGATCCGGGAGGAACGGAAGGACGACCAGGCCGCCCTGCGCTTCAAACCCTATTTCGAGTTCTCGGAGCCCATCCGGAAGATCCCGAGCCACCGCCTGCTCGCCCTTCGCCGGGGCGAGAAGGAGGAGATCCTCACCGTCAAGCTCGTGGTGGACCGGGAGAAGGTCGTCACCCACCTGGTCGCCCGGATCGCCATTGATCCCGCCAGCGGCTACCGCCGTTCCCTGCACGAAGTCGCCGAGGACGCCTTCGACCGCCTCCTGGCCCCCGCCATCGAGTCCGAGGTGCGCTACGAGGCCAAGAAGAAGGCCGATGCCGAGGCCATCAAGGTCTTCCAGACCAACCTCGACCACCTGCTCCTGGCGCCGCCGGCGGGGCAGCGCTGCACCCTGGGTGTGGACCCGGGCATCCGCACGGGCTGCAAGCTGGTGGTGATCAACCGCCTGGGCCAGCTCACCCAGAACGAGGTCATCTACCCCCTCGAGCCCAAGCGCGATATGGACGGAAGCCGGGCCCTGCTGGAGAAGCTCTGCACCGAGAACCCCGTGGAGGCCATCGCCATCGGCAACGGCACCGGGGGCCGCGAGGTGGAGGCGTTCATCCGCGAATGGCTCCGCGAAACCGGCCGCAGCCACATCGTCTGCGTGAGCGTCAGCGAATCGGGTGCCTCGGTCTACTCCGCCAGCGACATCGCCCGGGAGGAATTTCCCGACCATGATGTCACCGTGAGGGGTGCGGTGAGCATCGCCCGCCGATTCCAGGATCCCCTGGCCGAGCTGGTGAAGGTGGAGCCCAAGAGCATCGGCGTGGGCCAGTACCAGCACGACGTGAACCAGACCGCCCTCAAGAAGGGGCTGGACGATGTCGTGGAGAGCTGCGTGAACCGCGTGGGGGTGGACCTGAACAGCGCCTCCTACCGCCTGCTGGGCTACGTCGCCGGCATCGGGGAGGGACTGGCCAAGCGCATCGTGGCCCACCGCTTCGAGCACGGTGCCTTCCGCCGCCGCGAGCAGCTGCTGGAAGTGAGCCGTTTCGGGGCCAAGGCCTTCGAGCAGGCGGCGGGCTTCCTCCGCATCCACGGCGGGGACGATCCCCTGGACGGTTCCGCGGTGCACCCCGAGAGCTATCCCGTGGTCCAGCGCATCTGCCAGCTCACCGGCAGGACCGTCCCCGACCTCATAGGCAACGACGCCGTGCTCGACGCCCTCGACCCCCAGCAGCTCACGGACGAACGGTTCGGGGTGGAGACGGTCAAGGACATCCTGGCCGAACTCAAGAAACCGGGCCGGGACCCCCGCCAGCAGTTCGAGGCCGTTCAGTTCCGCGAGGGCGTGAACAAGCCCGGGGACCTGGAGGTGGGCATGGAACTCCAGGGGATCGTCACCAACGTCACGGACTTCGGGGCCTTCGTGGACGTGGGGGTCCACCAGGACGGGCTGGTGCATCTCTCCGAGATCGCCCACCGCTACCTGAAGAGCCCTTCCGATGCCCTCAGCGTGGGCCAAGCCGTCAAGGTCAAGGTGCTCGGCGTGGATCTGGCCGCCAAGCGCATC
>DAIDKC010000007.1 GCA_027451045.1 Holophagaceae bacterium
ACCCGCGCCGGACCGTCCGGACGGTCCTCCCCGGTCGGCTCGGCGGGCAGCCCGGAGGCCGGCGCCTCGGGATCCCAGCGCCAGCCCGGCTCCCGGGCGGCCCGGAGGACGGCCGCGAAGGCCTCGGCCTCCTGGAAGCGCCTGGCGGGGTCCTTGGCGAGGGCCCGCTGCACGATGGCCTGGATGTCCTGGCTGATGCCCTGGATGGCCACGAGCGGGAGGGCCGGCGGGGGATCGTGGAGCAGGCGGTAGACCACCGCCCCCGGCGTGGGCCCGTCGAAGGGAGGGCCCCCCGCCAGGGCCTCGAAGAGGATCACGCCCACGGCGAACAGGTCGCTCCGGGCTTCCGGCTGCCCGCTCTGGAGGTATTCCGGGGCCATGTAGTTCACCGTGCCGAGCACCGTGCCTTCGTCCGTGGTGTCCGTCCCCCGCACCTTGGCCACCCCGAAATCCAGGATCTTGGCCTGCATCCGCTGCCCGTCCCAGGCCACCCGGATATTGGAAGGCTTGATGTCCCGGTGGAGCACGCCCTGGCGATGGGCGGCCGCCAGGCCGTCGCAGACCTGGGCCATCACCTCCAGGACGTCCCGGGGGGCGAGGGTGCCGGCCTGGATGAGGGTGCCCAGATCCTCCCCCTTCACCAGCTCCATCGCCAGGAACAGGACCCCCTGATCGGTGCCCATCTCATGGATGGTGACGATGTTGGGATGGTTCAGCGCCCCGGCCGCGCGGGCCTCGGTGGCGAAGCGCTCCCGGGCTTCCGGCCCGAGCGCGGCGGAGGCATGGATGACCTTGATCGCCACCTCCCGGCCCAGGAGGGGATCCCATCCGACATACACCTCGCCCATGCTGCCCTGGGCCAGGCGCCGGAGGATCTCGAACTTGCCAAGGCGCGTCAGCACAGCGGGATTCCTGGGTAGCGGTTCGGATTGATGATCATCCAGCCCTCGGGAATGCGTCCAGGGAATTCAGGTTCCCTGCCCCCGCAGCCAGGCCTCGTCCCGCACCGGGATGCCCAGGGCCTCGGCCTTCCCCAGCTTCGACCCCGCCTTCTCGCCCGCCACCAGCACCGTGGTCTTGGCCGACACGCTGCCCGTGACCTTGGCCCCCAGCCGCTTCAGCAGGGCCTCGGCCTCCTCCCGGGAGAGGGTCGGCAGGGTGCCCGTCACCACGGCCACTTCGCCCGAGAGGGGCAGTCCGCCCCGGTCCCGGGCCTCGGGCGGCGCGGGGGCGACGCCCAGGGCGGCGAGCCGCGCCGGCAGGTCCGGGTGCAGGGCGGCGAAGGCGCGCAGCGCCGCGGCCACCTTCGGACCCACCTCCTCCACGGCCTGGAGCTTGCTTTCCTCCGCAGCCCACAGGGCCTCCAGCGAGGGGTAGGCCTCCGCCAGCAGTTCCGCCGTGCGGACCCCCACCATGGGGATCCCCAGGGCGTGGAGCCAGCGGGCGAGGGGCTTGCGGCGCGCCGCCTCCAGGGCCTCCAGCACGTTCCGGGCGGACTTCTCGGCCATGCGCTCCAGGCCCGCGAGGAAGGCCAGCCCGGCGTGGGGATCCGCCAGCAGCCCGAAGACCTCCCAGGGCTGGGCGAAGCGGCCGGAGGCGACGAGCTGCTCCACCAGAGCCTCGCCCATCCCCTCGAGGTCGAGGGCGGCGCGGCCCCCGAAATGCAGCAGCCGTGCGGCGAGCTTGGCGGGACACTCGGGATTGAGGCAGCGGATGGCCACTTCCTCCTCCTCGGCCTTTCCCACGACGCCGCCGCACTCGGGGCAGGCCGCGGGAATCTCGGGGGCTGGCAGGTCCCGCCCCCCCTCGCCGGGCACCAGGGACACCACCTTGGGGATGACCTCGCCGCCCTTCTCGATGAAGACGCGGTGCCCCACCTTCAGACCCAGCCGGGCCAGCTCGTCGGCGTTGTGGAGCGTGGCCCGGCGCACGGTGGAACCGGCCACCTCCACGGCCTCCAGCTCCGCCACGGGCGTGAGCTTGCCCGAGCGGCCCACCTGCCAGGTGATGCCGAGCACCGTCGTCGTCGCCTGGAGGGCCGGGTACTTGTAGGCGATGGCCCAGCGCGGCACGCGATCGGTGGCCCCGAGGCGCTGCTGGAGGTCGAAGTCCAGCACCTTGATCACCACGCCGTCGGTGTCGAAGGGCAGTCTCAACCGGGCCCCGGCCTGGGTTGCGATGAAGCGGAGCATGTCCTCCAGGGTCCCGGCGTCGTGGGCCGGCATCCGCCCGAAGCCCCACCCTTCCAGCAGGGCCATGGCCGTGGCCTGGTCTGTCTGCGCGGGAGGCGGCCAGGCCTCGTCCCAGACCGCCTGCCAGGGCAGGAAGGAGAGCCCCCGGGCCGCCACCTCCCGGCTGTCCAGCAGCTTCAGGGTGCCGCTGGCCGCGTTGCGCGGGTTGGCGAAGCGGGGTTCCCCCCGGGCATCGCGTTCCCGGTTCAACTCCTCCCAGCGGCGCCGGGAGAGGAAGGCCTCGCCGCGCACCGTGAGACGGGACGGCGCGTCTTCCGGGAGGCGCAGGGGGATGTCGGCGATGGTCCTCGCGTTCTCCGTCACCCGCTCCCCGGTCTCCCCGTCGCCCCGGGTCAGGGCCTCGACCAGTTCCCTCTCCTCGTAGCGCAGCGAAAGCGAGAGGCCATCCACCTTCAGTTCGCCGGCATAGCGGGGCTCGGCGTCCGGGACGAGCTTGCGCCACTTCGCCTCCCAGGCCCGCAGCTCCGGCTCGGCGTAGGCGTTGTCGAGGCTGAGCATGGGAACGGCGTGGCGGCCCTTCTCGAAGGCCTCGAGGGGCGGCGCGCCCACCCGGCGGGTGGGGCTGTTGGGGTCTGCCAGGTCGGGATGGGCGGCCTCCAGCGCCCGCAGCTCGCGCTCGAGGGCGTCGTACTCGGCATCCGACAGGACGGGCGCGTCGAGGACGTAGTAGCGGTGGCGGTGCATCCGCACCTGCTCGGCGAGGCGGCGCATCCGGGTCCGGAGGTCCATCACGGCACCCGGGAGCGCTGGAGCACGCCCATCACGAGTCCCAGCGCCAGGAAGAAGCTGAGGGCACTGCTGCCCCCGGCGCTGAAGAAGGGGAGCACCATGCCCTTGTTGGGCAGCGCCCCGGCCACCATGCCGACGTTCACCATCAGGTGCATGGCGAAGATGGCCGCCGCGCCGACGCAGAAGTAGGCCTCGGCGGAGGTTCGGGCCCGGGCCGCGGCGTCCAGGACGCGGGACAGCAGCAGGCCGAAGAGCCCCAGGGCGAGGATCACCCCCAGGAAGCCGTGCTCCTCGGCGTACACGCTGAAGGCGAAATCCGTGGTCTTCACCGGGAGGAAGTTGAGCTGGGCCTGGGAGCCGCTGGTGAAGCCTTTCCCGAAGAGGCCGCCGGCGCCGATGGCGATGCGGCTCTGGTTCACCTGGTAGCCCTTGCCCTGGAGATCGGAGGACGGGTCCAGGAAGATCATGACCCGCTGCTTCTGGTAGGGCTTCAGGACATGCTTCCATCCGAACATCCCGGCCGCAGACACCCCCACCACCAGGAGGAGCGCCCAGCGCCAGTCGAACCCCTTCACGAGCGGAATGAGCAGGAGGATGGGCAGGAAGCTGAGGGCCATGCCGAGATCCGGCTGCTTCAGCACGAGCAGCATGGGGAAGGCCACGAGGCCGGCCAGTCCCAGGACCTCCAGGCGCCCCACGGCTTCCGGGGAGCGGGTGCCGAGGCGGTAGGAGACGTAGAGCAGGGTGACCCACTTCATCAGCTCGGAGGGCTGGAAGGTCTGCCCCGCGATCACGAACCAGCGCCTGGCGCCCCCGATCCGGTGCCCCGCCACCAGCACGGCAGCGAGCGCCACGAGGCCCAGGAGGTAGGCGGGAAAGCTGAAGCGGAACACGCGCCTCGGGTCCACGGAGGCCAGGACGAGCATGAGCGAGAGGCCCAGCAGGTTCCACACGCTCTGCTTGAGCCAGATCCCGGCCTGGGGCGTATGCCGGCCCGCCGAATAGAGGGTCAGGGTCCCCAGGGCGATGAGGGCCAGCATCACCCCCAGGAGGCGCGGATCGAGGGCCCGGAAGCGCTCCTTCATGGGGTGCCTCCGGGGCTGCCGTCCGCCGGAGCCTCCGCCGGAGACCCGAAGGGATCGGCCGCGGGGCCCTGGGGCGGCGGCAGGGGATGCTGGAGGCGGTCCACGCACCAGTAGTGAACCAGCTTCTTGGCGATGGGGGCGGCGGAATCGGCCCCGAACCCGGCGTTCTCCACCACCACCGCGAAGGCGATCTGGGGGTGCTCCCGCGGGGCGTAGCCTGCGAAGAGGGCGTTGTCCTTGAGGTTCTTGGCCTCGCGCTCGTAGTGGGCCTTGTCCACAAAGGCGGCCACCTGGGCCGTTCCCGTCTTGCCGACCATGGTGACGTCCTTCATGGCCACCGAGGCCGCGGTGCCGCTGTGGACGACCTCGTAGAGGCCCTGGTCCAGCACGGACCAGATCCGGGGGTCCAGCCCGGTGTCCCGCACCGGGGGCGGAGGCGCCAGTTCCAGGGCGCCCGTCTTGTCGTCCCTCAGGCCCAGGAACAGGTGGGGCGTCAGCAGCTTCCCCTTGGTGGCCAGCATCGCGTAGAAGCGCGCCAGGGCGATGGGCGTGAGGCCCACGGCCCCCTGGCCGATGCCCACGCTGATGGTCTCCCCGGCGTACCACCTCGGGTCCTTCGGATCCGCCTTGGCCTTCCAGGCCCGGCTCGGGATCCGCGAGGTCTTCTCGTGGGGCAGGTCTATGCCCGTGGGCACGGTCAACCCGTACTTCTTCGCGGCGGCGTAGATGTCGTCAATGTCCAGCATGGAGGCCACGGTGTAGAAGTACACGTCGCAGCTCTGGGCGATGGCCTGGACCAGGTCCAGCGGGCCGTGCCCCGTCGGCTTGTCGCAGCGGAAATTCCGGCCGTAGAAGTTCTTGTGGCCCGCGCAGTAGATGACGGTCTGGGGGGTGATCACGCCCTTCTCCAGGGCCGCGATGGCGATCAGGGGCTTGAAGGTGGAGCCGGGGGCGTAGATGCCCTGGATGGCCCGGTTCAGCATGGGCCGCTCGGGGTTCCGCAGGTAGCGGTCCACCACGGCCTGGCTCAGCCGGTCCAGGAACAGGTTGGGATCGTAGGAGGGGCTGGAGTACATCGCCAGGACGCCGCCGTCCCGCAGGTCCAGCACCACCCCCGCCCCGGACTGCCCCTGGAAGGAGTCCTCGAGCACCTTCTGGAGTCCGGCATCGAGGGTCAGGTAGACCGTGTGGCCCGGGATGGGGTCCACCTGCCCGAAGGAGGCCACCTCCCGGCCCATCTGGTCCACGAGGATGCGCTTCTTCCCGTCCACTCCCTCCAGGCGGTCGTTGCCGCTGGCCTCGTAGCCGTCCTTCCCGATGATCTCGCCCAGGTGGTAGCGGTCCGGATGGGCCTTCAGCTGCGCCTCGCCCACCTCCCCCACGTAGCCGAGCACGTGGCCCGCCAGCTCCCCGCCGAGGTAGACCCGCCGGGGTGCCACCTCCATGCTGAGGAACGGGAAGCGGGCCCGGATGCGCTCCGCCATGGCGATGTCCGCCTCGTCCATGTTCTCCTTCAGCACGAGGGGCAGGCCCTTCCCCGCGGCCCGGTAGACCTGGATCTTTCGGGCCAGGGCGGCGGGATCCATCTGGAGCGCGGCCGCGAGCTCGGCCACCACGGCCGGCTTGGTCGGGAGGTCCTCGCGCTGGATGACGAGGTGGAGGGCCCGGCGGTTGTCCACCAGGCGGTAGCCGTTGCGGTCCAGGATGAGGCCCCGGGGCGCGGGGATGGCCCGGACCTTGACGGCCTGCTCCCGGGCGATCTCCTGGAACTCGGCGTGGCGGATGATCTGGAGCCAGGCGTAGATCGCGACCAGGGCCAGCACGAGACCCCAGACCGCGGCGCGGAAGGCCCCCAGCCGCCGCAGGAAGAGGAGGCGCTGGCGGGGCTCCACTCAGGGCCTCCGGGGCGGCGCGACGGGGCCGAGCAGGTGCCAGACGGCCCAGGCCCAGGCAGGCGCGGTGGCGAGGGCCCAGGCCCATCCCGTCCCCCACGGATGGGGGCCCGAGGCCAGGCGGACGGCGCCGTGGACGAGGGCGGTCTGGAGGAGCAGGAGCCCCGCCAGGCGGAGCAGCCATCCGCGCCAGGACTCGACGGGCCACCGCCCCGCGATCCAGGCCGCCAGGAGGGCCACCGTCATGTCCGCCCAGGGGGTCCCTCCCATGTGCGGATAGAGGCGTGCGGCGCCCTCCAGGGCCCAGCCGCCGGCGGCGGCCCACAGGGCGGTCCGGAGGGCGGCGCCGGGCCTGGGGGCCAGGGCCAGCACCAGCACCACATGGATGACCGCCTGGAGGCGCGGGAAGGGGGCGCAGAGGAACACCAGGGCCAGGGCCAGGGCGCAGAAGAGATCCTGCCTCAGGGGGGACGGGGCCGGGCGGGTCATGGCGTCCTCCGGGGCGATGCGGGCGCGGGGGCCGTCTGCGGCAGCAGGGGGGGCTGGACCTCCAGCGGCGGCTGGGGCGGCAGGACCAGGACGAAGTGGAGGCGGTCCAGGGGGGCGGCTAGCTGCACGGTGACCCTCAGCTCGAGTTCGCCCTTCTCCACATCGGTCACGTAGCCCACCAGCAGGCCCCTGGGGAAGACCTGGTCCAGGCCCGAGGTGTAGACCGCCTCCCCGACCTGGACCACCTCCTGGTTGCTGAGGTAGCGGATGAGCGCGCGCCCCCCGCCGAGGCCCTGGAGCACCCCCGTGGCCCGGCTCCGGGCGAGCATGACGCCCACCGAGGCGTTGGGGGCGTCGGCCGGCAGCACCTTCGACTGGGTGGCCCCCACCGACCACAGGCGCCCCACCACGCCCCCGGGGGCGATCACCCCCTGGTCCGGCACGAAGCCGCGGTCCCGCCCGCCCGCCAGGATCAGGCCGCCGAAGGCCTCCGGGCGGGTGCTGAAGATCACCCGGGCGCCCACCAGGGCGAGCGGGATCTGCTGGCGGAGCCCCAGGAGCTTCAGCGCCTCGCCGGCCTCGGCGACCCGGGGGGCCTGCTGGGCCTCCGCCATCTGGAGGGCGGCCACCTGGGCCCGCAGGGCGGCATTCTCCGCCTGGAGCTGCGCGAGGGAGCGCGCCCTGTCCTGCCGCCCCGTCCGCCAGGCCTCCCAGCGGGACGCAAGCCCCTCGGCGGGCCGGGCCAGCCGTCCGGCCAGCCGGCTCCAGAGGTGGCCGGGCCGTGGCCCCACCAGCACCCACGCCCCGTGGCCCATCCAGAGGAGGATCAGGAGGTAGCGCCGCCGCCCTGCGGGGGTCCATCCCCAGTTGGATACGCGGGGAGGCATGCGGGGAAGGTCCTCCTTCGGTCAGTCGAGGATCTGGATGCGGCGCAGGAGCGGGATGTTCTCCAGCAGCAGCGCCGTGCCGCGCACCACCGCGGTCTGGGGGTCCTCCGCCCGGAAGACGGGGAGGTGCGTCTCCTTGCGGAGCCGCTCGTCGAGGCCCTGGATGAGCGAGCCGCCCCCGGTCAGGCAGATGCCCCGGTCGATCAGGTCGGCGGCCAGCTGGGGCGGCGTCTCGTTGAGGGCCTTGCGGACCAGGTCAATGATGGCGTTGATGGGCTCGGCCAGGGCCTCGCGGATCTCTGCGTCGTTGAGCGTCAGCGTCTTGGGCAGGCCCTCGAACTGGTCCCGGCCGCTCACCTCCATGGTGCGGGAGAACTCCGACGGGAAGGCGGAACCGAGGGTCCACTTCACCTCCTCGGCGGCGGCCTCGGAGATGAGCACGTTGTACTTCTCGCGGATGTACTTGATGACCGCCTCGTCCATCTCGTCGCCGGCGATGAGGATGGAATCGGAGAAGACCTTCCCGTTGTAGCTGATGACGGCCACATCCGTCGTGCCGCCGCCGATGTCCACGATCATGCAGCCGCGCTTCTCGTTGATGGCCAGTCCCGCCCCGATGGCCGCCACCATGGTCTGGTCCACGAGGAACACCTCTCCGGCCTTGGCGTCATAGCAGCACTGGCGCACGGCGCGGCGGGCCACCTGGTGGGCCCGAGGGGGCACGCTCACCACGATCCGGGTGCGGGCGATCCCGCGGTTGGGCCGGGCCCGCTGGATGAACTGGGCCAGCATCTTCTCCGCCGCGTCCACCTCGAAGATCATGCCGTCCTTCATGGGCCGGATGGTCTTGACCCCCTGGGGCGTGCGGCCCAGCAGCTGCTTGGCCTCGTCGCCGACGGCCTCCACCTCGTGGGTGGTGGTGTTCAGCGCCACGATGGAGGGCTCGTAGATGACGATCCTGCCGGCCTGCTTGGTGTGCACCAGGGTCGAGGCGGTGCCCAGGTCAATGGCGAGATCCGCATTGAAGAGATTGGACCAGAACTGGCTTGAAAAAAGGCTGGCCACGTGGCGCTCCCAGGGAACCTCTTAGGGTGCCACGAACCGCCCGGCGGGACCATCTTCCCGCGCCCCGGCCCTACCGCGCCGCCTCCAGCACCTCTCTCACGAACAGCTCCCCGTCCAGCCGCTGGGGCAGTTCCTTGGGGTAGCCGCGGACCGCAAGGCGGCAGCGGGTCGCGAGTGGGCAGGCCCGACGGCCTGTCCCGAGCGGGGACCCCGCTCCGCCGAGCATCAGGGCGCGTGTCCGCGGTGGCCCTACCGCGCCGCCTCCAGCACCTCCCTCACGAACAGCTCCCCGTCCAGCCGCTGGGGCAGTTCCTTGTGGTAGCCGCGGACCCAGCGCCTCCCGTTCACCTTCACGAAGGGAATGGCCCGCTTGCCGGTCTCCCGCTCCAGGCGTTCGGCGGCGCCAGGATCCGCCTCGATGTCCACCTTCCGGTAGGCCACCCCGCGCTGGGCCAGCCAGGCCTCGAGACGGCGGCAATCGGGGCACCAGGCGGCGCTGTAGACCTCGAGGTCCAGGCCCGCCAAGGGGTCAATTGAGGTCATGGTCACCTCCCGTTCCTGTCATTCTGATGCTTCCCGGTTCCAAGAGGACTTCATGAACATGCGCACTTCGTCCGCCATTCTGCTGATGCCCCTGCTCCTGGCCTGGGGCTGCAGGCCCGCCCCCCGGGACACCAGCCGCGTCATCGCCAGCGCCGGCGGGCACAAGATCACCGAGCAGGACTTCACCACCCTGGTCAATGGCCTCTCCTCCGACACCACCCAGGCCCACGACTTCCTGACCAATCCCGCCGACCGCGAGCGGCGGGCCGAGCTGGTCAATCAGATGGCCATGCAGGAAGCCATCCTCTCCTACGCCCACCTGCAGGGCCTCGACAAGGACCCCATCGTCCGCCGCCAGGTGGAGGGTGCCGAGGCCCAGGCCTACTTCCAGGCCATGGTGCAGAAGCGCCTCCAGGGCCTGACCCCCACCGATGCCGAGCTCAAGGCTTTCTACGACAGCCGCGTCGCGGCCATGAAGGCCCAGGGCCAGGACAAGGGCATCCCCGCCTTCGAGATGGTGAAGCCCCAGCTGCCCGCCCTCTGGCGCCAGGACCGCGGACGGCAGATCGCCCAGGAGCTCCAGCAGGAGATCCGCGCCCGCGTCCCCATCACCCTCGCCGACGACTACAAGCCCGCCGTCCAGCAGTAGGCGGCGCTCCAACCCCTCGGCTCCCGCCCCGATTCCCATGGTCGGGGCGAGAGGATTCGAACCTCCGACCCTCTGCTCCCAAAGCAGATGCGCTACCAGGCTGCGCCACGCCCCGACGAGGGACCAGCATACCCCACGGGCGGGTTCATCCTGGAGGACGAATGTGCCGATGAGGGGACCAGAGCCGGTGGGACAAGGAGTCCCCCATGCCGCCCCTCGACGATTTCCCCCCGCCCCACCTGGATCCCGTGACCCGGGTGAGTCCGGTGATGCGGGGGCAGCGCACCGGGCCGGTCCAGCTCCCCCCGGGGGTGGTGGTCCCCGTGGGCCCGCGCCTCCGCTCGGCCTGGCAGCGCCGGAAGCAGGCGCGGCCGGGGAGCGGGACAGAGGAGGCCCCGGCGGCCGTGGAGGTGGATCCGCCGGAGACCTACGGGGAGCACGGGGAACTGCACCCCGCCCACGGGGGCCTGGACCCGGAAGGCCCGCGGGTGGACTGCGAGGCCTGAAGCCCGCCGCGAGGACCGGCTACTGGGGGGAGACGGACACGCTCCGCAGGTTCAGGCCCTGGCGCTGGAGGTTGAAGATCTGGCCGGCCAGGGAGATGCCGAGCTGGGTCTCCAGTTCCTCCTTGCCCCTGCGGGCCGCCCCCGCGGGCGGCAGGGCGGCGATGTCGGCCACCGTCAGGCGCGAGGACCAGGACAGGGAGAGGGAGAAGGAGATCCGCTTGTCCTTGCTGCTGAGTTCACCGTCCACATGGCTCATGCGCCCATCGGCGCCGTAGGCCACATGCAGCCAGCCCGGACCCTCGAAGCCGCGGCTGCGGTTGGTCACGGTCACCGCCTGGAGGTGGTCCCCGTTTCCGTAGGTGAAGTCCATGCGGGTGTGCACCCCCTGCTCCTCGTTGCGGAAGTCCATGCGCTCGGGCATGTGGGTGGTCTTGTCCGCCAGGATCTCGAGGTGCCCGCGCTTCCAGAAGCCCAGGCTCTGGGCCATGCTCTGCTCGCGGCGCTGGGCATCCCAGGGGCTGGTGGGGGCGTCGAAGACGATGCGCTGAAGGGTGTGGCCGCCGACCGACTCGTCCCCGGCCAGCCGGGCCTTGAAGGTGTTCCCGGTGACGTAGACCGCCTTGATCTCGTTGATCACCTGCTGGAACCAGGACATCCAGGTCAGCGGCGCATCCGCGTCGGGGAGGTCCACGCGGGTGGTGTAGGCGTTGAGATCCTTGCTGTAGAGAAAGCCGCGATCACCCCGGCGGGCGTAGAGGAGGTTCCCGAAATCCCCGGTCAGGTTCGTCCGGAAATCCCCGTCGGCGAAGTAGGTGCCGGCGAGCTGGAGGTTGGCCTGGCCGCCCTGGCTGTGGGACTGGAGCTGGCCGCGGCTCAGCTGGTCCACCTTGCGGTTCACCGCGGCGCCGCTCAGGGTGATGCCGAGCGACCCCTGGACCTGGACGGAGGTGATCCCCTGGTAGGCCTGGCCGAACCACCGGGCATTCACGGCATCGAGGACCGCCAGGAAGGCCTGGTGGGCCGCGAAGCTGGTGTCGCGGGCCTTGGCCGGGGCGGCGGAGGCCGGTGCTGCCACCAGGGCCGCGGCCAACCAGGGGGAGAGGACGGACAAGCGCATGGGAACTCCGGGAATTCAGCGGTGGGGGTGGCGGCGCGGGGAGCGCCCGGGTTCCGTCCGCTCGGCGGCGAAACAGGCCCGGCAGAGGGCCTGGGAGGGATCCTCGGGCACGAAGGGCACGTACTCCTGGGATCCGCATCGGGCGCAGGTGATGTGGGTGAGGATCCGGGTGGCGCCCCGGTCGCCGTGCGGGCGGCGGGCCATGGCGCGCCGGTAGCAGTCCGGGCAGAGGTAGAACTTCTTGCCCGGCTCCAGGCGGAAGCGGATCCCGCACTCGGCGCAGATCTTCTCCCGGGGGGTGCTCGCCTCGGGGACGGGGGCGGCAGACCGCTTGGTGAGCTGGACCTTCGGCCCCGCAGCCCCGGGGGCGGACGGCGGTTCCGGCGGTGGATCGTGCCTGCGGGTCATCGTTTCGGGTCCCATCCGGCCCGAAGGCCAGCCCCCAAGGGTACCCCAAGGGGCGGGGGCCCGGCGAGGCCGAACTCCGCGGAAAACCAGGGGTTTTGTCATGCCGGCGTCACCGTTCCCGCGCGGCGGGGGCCCTGGCATGCTGGAGGCATGGATACCGCCGCCCAGCTCCTGGAGCCCCTGTGCGCGGGCAGCCCCCGGGCCCTGGCCAGGGCCATCTCCTGGATGGAGAACGGCCATCCCGAGGCCCGCGCCTTGATGGCCGGCCTCTGGCCGCGCCTGGGTGGCGCCGTGGTGGTGGGACTCACGGGATCGCCCGGGGCGGGCAAGAGCACCCTCACGGACCAGCTCGCCCGCGCCCTCCGCGCCCGGGGCCAGAAGGTGGGCATCCTCGCGGTGGATCCCACCTCGCCCTTCAGCGGCGGCGCCATCCTGGGCGACCGCATCCGCATGCAGCGCATCGCGGCCGACCCGGGCATCTTCATCCGCAGCATGGCCACCCGGGGCGCCCTGGGGGGCCTGGCGAGGGCCACCCAGGACGCCATTGACCTCCTGGATGCCGCCGGCTTCGGCACGATCCTGGTGGAGACCGTGGGCGTGGGCCAGGACGAGGTGGACGTGGTGAGCTGCGTGCATTCCTGCTGCGTGGTGCTGGTGCCGGGCCTGGGGGACGAGATCCAGGCCATCAAGGCCGGCATCATGGAGGTGGCCGACCTCTTCGTGATCAACAAGGCCGACCGCGAGGGCGCCGACCAGGTGGAGCGGGAGATCGAGGCCATGAAGTCCCTCGCCCCGGCCCGGGACTGGGACCCGCCCGTGCTGCGCACCGTGGCGGCCCAGGGGAAGGGCGTGACCGACCTGCTGGACGCCCTCCAGGCCCACGGTGCCTGGCTGCGGAGCCACGGGGGACTGGCCCGGAAGGCCCGGGAGCGGGCTCGCCTGCGCTTCGAGACCCTCCTCGCCGAGGCCGCCCTCCGGAGGGTCAGGGAGCGCGCAGGCGCCACCCGACTCCAGGCGCTCGTGCAGTCCATCGCCGAGGGCCGCATGGACCCCTATGCCGCCGTGGGGGACCTCCTCGCCGACATTTGACCCGGCCGGGCGCCCTCCGATAAGAGCGGCATGAACGCCTCCAACCTGAACCGGGAGGACCCGGAGGCCATCCGCAGGGTCTTCCAGCGACTCTGCCGGGCGGGGAGCCCGGTGGACCTCGCCTGCGGAAGCCACCACGGCAGCTTCCGCCTCCTGGCGGAATCGCCGGAACGCCTCGTCCTGGCCCTCGGCGAGGTGGAGCGGGGGCGCTGGGAGCTCAAGCCGGGCGCGAGGCTCACCCTGGCCCTGCGGGACCGCGGCCTGCCCTTCGAGGCCGTGGTGGAATTCGAGGGTCACGGGCGCTTCCACGGCCTCGAGGCGAGCCACGTCTCCCTGCCCCGGCTCCTGCGGGCGCTGGAGACCCATCGCCTGGCCGACTACGTCCCCGAGCCCCCCATGCCCTGCTCCTTCGCCGACCCCCACAGCAACGTCCGGGAAGGCCTCATCCAGGCCTTCGGGATGGACGGCCTGGAGCTTGCCTTCCCGGAGGCCGTCCGCGAGCCTGAGGAACTGCTGCGGCCGGGGCAGGCCGCCACGGTGGAGTTCCACGGGACGGAGGCCGACCACTTCGTGTTCAAGCTCCGCACGGCCTACCTCGGAGAGCGCGCGTGGGGCCTCCGCTTCCCCGAGGACGGGAACCCCCAGGGCCTCGGGCGCTACCGGCAGTGGCTCCAGGAGGCCCGTCACGCCCAGGACCAGCTCGACCTCCAGGGCTTCGATCCGGCCGGCTTCGAGACGAAGACCCTCCCGACGCCCTCCCTCGCCCCTCCCCGGATCCGCCTCCTGGTGGATCGCGATCCCTTGCTCCTCGTCCTGGCGGAGGGGGAAGGATTCCCGGCCCGCCTGGGGCCCGCCGTGGGGCGGAAGCTCGGCGTGGCGGCCCTCGATCTCGCCCGTGGGCCCGTCCGGCCCTGCCTCGGGGATCTCGGCGCGACCCCCGGGGCGCCCTGGGGCCGCGTCCGCCTGGTCCTGGTGCACCACCTGCTCCGCAGCGGATCGCCCCTGGACCTCTGCCGGCGGCTGGTCCAGGAGGAGCAGTGCCCGCTCCCCATCCTGCTGGCGGGCACGGAGGAGGAGGCCGGGCTCAAGCGGAACAGGGCCCTGGCCGCCGGCGCGGTGGACTACCTGGTGGTGGAGCCCTTCAGGGTGCTCAGCGTCCTCCGGACCCTGGACGCGACCCTCCAGCTCTTCGCCTGACCCCGAATTTCAGCTTCCTCCCCGAGGACCCGATCAGAAGGCTGGCCGTGTGGCCCCTCTCCGATCGGGAATGCCATGCCCTTCATTGACCGCCTCAGCGTCCGCGGCAAGCTCATCGCCCTGCTGCTCCTGCCGTTCCTGGGCTTCTCCTACTTCAACCTGAAGGACACCCTCCTTCGCCTCGACCGGATCCACCTGCTCGCTCCCGCCCTCCAGGGCGATGCCTGGCGCTCCTTCATCCTCCATCTGGCCGTTTCCTTCCTGCTCTGGATGATCACCTTCTACGCCGTCTACCGCGTCGGGCGCAGCCTCACCCGCCCCCTCGCCAGGCTGGTGGAAGGCCTCAACCACAGCGACCTCACCCTCCAGCTGGAGGTCCGCAGCGAGGACGAGATCGGCCATGCGGCCGCGGCCTTCAATGCCTACAACGCCCGGATGCGGCAGATCTTCCAGGGCCTGGGCGGCACCGCCTCCCAGGTGGCCAGCGGCTCCATCCAGCTCTCCGCCTCCGCGGAGCAGATCTCCGCCACCAGCGCGGGGATCGCCGGGAATTCGGACGCCCAGCGGGCGGCCTTCGAGCGCATCGCCGCCGCCGTCACGCAGCTCTCGGCTTCCATCGAGCAGGTGACCGGGAGCATCCAGCGCTCCAGGGCGGAGTCCCAGGGCGCGGTGGATGCCGTGCGGCAGGGCGCGGATGCCGGAGGCCGATCGGCCACGGCCATGGAGGACATCCGGCAGGCCACCGCCCGGATGGTCTCCGCGGTCCGCCTCATCCAGGACATCGCCCGCCAGACGAACCTCCTGAGCCTCAACGCGGCCATCGAGGCCGCCAAGGCCGGCGCCATGGGGAAGGGTTTCGCCGTGGTGGCCGAGGAGGTGCGGAAGCTGGCCGAGCGCAGCGGCGCCGCGGCCCGGGAGATCGGCGAACTCAGCGAGCGCAGCAACGCCTCCGTGGACGAGGGTGCCCGCACCGTGGCGGACACGGTCCAGGCCCTGGAGACCATTGACACGAACATCCAGAGCCTGGCCGGCATGATCCAGCAGGTGGGCGTGGCCGCCGACGAGCAGGCCCGCACGAGCGCCGAGGTGGCCCGCCAGGTGGACGACAACGTGGCCCGGGTGGCCCAGAACGCCACCGCCACCGGCGAACTGGCGCGCGCCGTGGCCGAGATCGCCCGCACCGCCGCGGACCTGGCCCGGGCCGCCGAGGAGCAGAACCACACCATCCGCCAGTTCAAGCTCTAGCGGGCCGGGTTCAGGGCAGCTGCGGCGCCTCCAGCCGGAGCGTCTCCCCCAGCACGCCGTAGTTGGGCCCGGCCACCGAGGCCAGCCGCGCCAGGGGCTGCCACCGGCTGGCGTCGGCGCAATCCAGCGCCTCGTCGTAGATCCGGTCCGCGGCATGGGCTACCAGCACATCCAGGAGCACCAGCGTGCTGGCGGGCGCCAGGTCCAGCTCCCGGTTCAGGCGGCACTCCAAGGCCACCGGGGCCCGGGCCAGCCGCGGCGGCGCCACCCGCAGGGACGGGACGGCGGCCAAGCCCAGGCGTTCCAGCTCGCTCACCTCGGGAGGGACCTCCTCGCCGCTGGCATGGAGCGCCTCGAGGAGCGGCCGGTCGGCAAGGTGCACCACGGCCTCGCCCCGCTCCCGGAGATTGCGGTGGGTGTCCTTCAGGGAGCCGTCCTGGCGCCGCCCCAGGGTGACCGCCAGCATCGGGGGCCCGAAGATCCCCATGAAGGAGCTGAAGGGCGCGAGGTTCACCCGTCCGGAGGCGTCCACCGTGCTGATCCAGGCGATGGGGCGCGGCACCACCAGGCTCGAGAGGATCCGGTAGACATCCCGCTTCGGGAGGGAGGCGAGGTCGCGGGTGGTCATGGTCACTCCCCGATGATCTTGATGAGTACGCGCTTGTCGCGCCGTCCGTCGAACTCCCCGTAGAAGATCTGCTCCCACGTCCCGACATCCAGGCGGCCCTTGGTGATGGCGACGACCACCTCCCGGCCCATCACCTGGCGCTTGTGGTGGGCGTCCCCGTTGTCCTCGCCGGTCCGGTTGTGCAGGTACCCGCCCAGGGCCGGATCCGTGCCGGCGTTGTACGGCGCGAGCTTCTCCAGCCACCGGAGGTAGTCCTGCTTGAGCCCCGCCTCCTCGTCGTTGATGAAGACGCTGGAAGTGATGTGCATGGAGTTCACCAGGCAGAGGCCCTCCTGCACCCGGCTCTCGTGGACGGCCTCCTCCACCTCGCCCGTGATGTTCACGATCCCCGTTCGATCGGGGACATGGACGGTGAGGACATGGCGGTGGCTCTTCATGGCGGCCTCCTCCCCATCTTGGACTTCGTCCCGCGGTGCGGGCAAGCCGGGCGTACGCCGGAGGGCCCCGGCCGGAGCCGGGGCCCTCGGACCGCCGGGCGCTACTGGACGCCGAGACTCACGTCGTCGAGGACGAAGGAAGTCTGCTGGGAGGCGTCTTCGGTCCCGTTGAAGTAGATCTGGACCGTCTGGCCCTTGTAGGCCGAGAGGTCGAAGGTC
>DAIDKC010000008.1 GCA_027451045.1 Holophagaceae bacterium
GGCCGCCCTGTTCCTCTCGGCGGGCAACATCCACCGCAGCTACGCCAGCAAGCAGCTGCCCCACGTCACCGGCGCCATCCGGCGGACCCCTGTCTCCGCTGCCCTCTTCCTCCTGGGCTTCCTGGCCATCACGGGCCTGCCCCCCTTCGCGCCCTTCATCAGCGAGTTCAACCTGGCCGGCGTGGCCCTCACCACGGGCCACGCCTGGGCGGGCGGCCTCTTCCTGCTGCTGCTCGCCGGCATCTTCCTGGGCATGGGCGACACGGTGCTGAAGGTGGTCTTCGGCCTGCCCAGCCCCCAGCGCGTCCGCACACCCTACCGGGACACCCCGGCGACCACCGCCCCGGTCTTCGCGGCCCTGGCCCTGGCCCTGGGGCTGGGCCTCTGGCTCCCGGGCCCGGCGGCCGCCATGCTGCGCAGCGCCGCCGCCACCGTGGAGGGGGCCGTGCCGGCCCCCGTCCCCGGGGCCCGCCTCGCCGAGGTGCGACGATGAGCCCCCTCGCCTTCACCCCCCTCCGCAACGGCCGGGCCCTGCCCCTGAAGGAGGTGGCCGAGGCCCCCTTCCCCGCCTTCCGGGACGCCCTCGTCCAGGCCGTCCGCCAGGGCCAGCGCCTGGCCTGCCTCTGCGCCGAGGATGACCGGCACCTCCTCGCCGTGCTGGCGGATGATGCGGACCGGACCCTCCGGGCAGCCCGCACGCGCCTTGACGGGCCGCGCTACCCCTCCCTGACGCCGGACTGCCCCCAGGCCCACCTCTTCGAGCGGGAGATGGCCGAGCAGGCCGGCCTCGTGCCCGAGGGCCATCCCTGGTTCAAGCCCGTGCGCGGCCACCGGCCCTGGAACGGTGCACCCGATCCCTGGCAGCACCCGGAGGATGCCCCCCCCGGCATGCTGGACTTCTATCGCGTGGAGGGGGAGGAGGTCCACGAGGTGGCCGTGGGGCCCGTGCATGCCGGCGTCATCGAGCCCGGCCACTTCCGCTTCCAGTGCCACGGGGAGACGGTGTTCCACCTGGAGATCGCCCTGGGCTACCAGCACCGCGGAATCGAGCAGTCCCTGGCGGGCGGTCCCCATCCCCTGACCTGGAAGATGATGGAGACCGCTTCGGGCGACGCCACCCTCGCCCATGCCTGGGCCCACGCCCTCGTCCTGGAGGGGCTTGCGGGCGTGGCGGTCCCGGAGCGCACGGATCGGGTACGGGGCGTGGCCCTGGAGCTGGAGCGCATGGCCAACCATACCGGCGATCTGGGCGCCCTCTCCGGCGACGTGGGCTTCCTCCCCACCGCCGCCTTCTGCGGGCGGATCCGCGGGGACTGGCTGAACCTCAGCGCCGAAGGCTGCGGCAGCCGCCTGGGCCGGGACTGGCTGCGTCCGGGGGGGCTCCGGTACGACCTGGATCCCGCCCGGGCCCAACGCATGCTCCTCCGCACCGCCCAGGCCTGGGAGGACACCCGCGACGCCATCGAGCTGCTCTGGGGCGCCGCCTCGGTGATGCTCCGCTTCGAGGCCGCAGGCGCGGTGGATCCCGTGCAGGCCCGGCAGGTGGGCCTCGTGGGCGTGGCGGCCCGGGCCTGCGGCATCCCCCGGGACGCCCGCCTGGATCATCCCTTCGGGCCCTATGCCGCCCATCCCGTGGACCTGGCCACGGCCCAGAGCGGGAACGTCCACGCCCGGGCCTGGGTGCGCTGGAAGGAACTGGAGGCCAGCCAGAGCCACCTGGCCAGGGCCCTGGCCGACCTGGCGGGCTGCCCGCCGGATCCCGCCCCCGGCCCCCTTCCGCCCCTGGCGCCCGACAGCCTCTGCGTGGCCCTCACCGAGGGCTGGCGCGGCGAGGTGCTGCACCTGGCCCTCACCGGCGCCGACGGGCGCTTCGCCCGCTACAACGTGGTGGACCCCTCCTTCCACAACTGGTTCGGGCTGGCCTTGGCCCTGCGCGGAGAGCAGATCTCGGACTTCCCCCTCTGCAACAAGAGCTTCAACCTCTCCTACTGCGGGTTCGATCTGTAGGAAGGGTCCCCCTTTGCGAAGGGGACAGGGGATTTCGCTTTGATGCCGAAAGCTCTGGCAAAGCTTGCGCCAATA
>DAIDKC010000009.1 GCA_027451045.1 Holophagaceae bacterium
GAGCCCCCCCGGGCGCTGCGGTTCCAAACGGCGTGAAGATGAGGGCACCATAGGTGCCTCCGACCAGATTCAGATGGTCGGCCACCATGGCGTTGAAGACGGAGGTGGTTTCGGCTGGCAGGGACGCCGCCTGACTGACACCACCTTCCACGTAGAGGCGGCGGGTGTAGGTCAGGGACTGGCCATCGGGGAGACCGGCCACCGCCGGCCCCCCGACCACGAGACGGGCAGGCACCTCGGGCCGGTCCTGCTCCAGGGCCGCCTGGGGATCGGAGGTGACCAGCAGGTGGTCCTCGCCCACGGGCAGGATGCCCAGGGAGGAATGGCAGTCCAGGGTTTCCCCGGCGGACTCGGCCCCCATGAGTCCCACCATGGGCGCCTGCACACTGGTCGTCAGGGGCGCCGTGAAATTGGAACCGGGGATCTCGACCCCCCAGGTGTCCAGCGGAGCCCCGCTGTAGGTGCGGGTCGCGGGCACCACGAAGCGGTAGCCGCCGCCCTGCTGGCTGAGGAAGTCCCCCAGGTTCTGGATGGGCAGGGTGGCCCCGGAGTGGTTGGTCAGGGTCGTCACAAGGGTGAAGTAGGAGTCGCCTTCACCCAGCGAGATGTGGTGGTCCACCGTCACGCCGACCACGCGCTGCTCGGCATCCAGGGGGACACCCAGCTTCCCCTTCGGATCGAGGAGGTAGCCCGTCATGTCCAGGTAGACATCACTGGTGCTGGGGTCCTTGCCCGTCTGGTAGTGGTCGAACACCAGCGGGAGATCCGGGTCCTGGTTCACCACCGGACCGAGGCGCTGCAGCATGTCGGTCGGCATGGAGACCCGCTTGTAGCTCTGGTCCAGCGAGATGGAGCCGATGTCCAGCACCGCCCCCCCCGAATAGGCTCCGAACTGGCCCGTCTGGCTCCCGAAGGCCGCCCCGTCCACGGCCATCTGGATGGAGTCGTTCCCAAGGTAGTAGTCGCCTGGCCCCGCCGTGGCCTTGAGACCGTTCACCCGGTCCCCACCGGTTTCCGGGATCTGCTCGCCCGCCACGTCGGGGCGCGTGATGCCCGTGGCCCGGAAGCATCCCATGCCCCCCCCTGCGACCAGGATCAGGGTCAGGGAGGCGAGTCGCCCCAGCGCGGAGGAGGGACGGAGGCGGCGATTCGGGCTCATGGTCATCAAGGCATCTCGTGTAGGCAGGGCCTGCGGGGAATGAAGGCACAGGAAGGGTCTATGCTAACCGACGATGACGTTCTCCGCCTTCCTTCATCGTGCCTTCCGGCCGAAGCGGATCCTCCTGGCGGTCCCGGCACTGCTCCTCCTGGGAGACCTGCTATGGACCCTCGTTAGGTTCCCGGGCCTGACCCGCCGCGAGGTCTTCACCCCCGCGACCCTGCCCCCGGTCCAGGGTGCCGTGCTGGTCCTGGGCGCCGGGGTGTACGGCCGGGGCAAGCCGACGCGGGTGCTCGCTGAACGTCTCCAGACGGCGCTGGCGCTGTACCGGGCAGGCAAGGTGCGATGGTTCCTGGTCTCTGGAGACAACCGTGAACCCTCCTACAACGAACCCCAGGCCATGCGCCGCTGGCTCATCCAGGCGGGGGTCCCCCCCACCCGGATCGTCAGCGATTATGCCGGAAGGCGCACCTGGGACAGCCTCCGGCGCGCCCAGATCGTCTTCGGCCTGAGGCGGGTGGTGGTGGTGACCTCCGATTTCCACCTGCCCCGCGCCCTCTTCCTGGCGGACCACATGGGGCTCGAGGCCTGGGGCGTCCCGGCCTCCACGGCCCGCCAGCCCCTCGCCGCGCGCCTGCATTTCTGGATCCGGGAGTACTTCGCGCGCAACCTGGCCGTCCTGGACATCTGGTTCCCTCCGGACGCCCTGCTCGGCCCGCGGGAGCCCACCCCCGACGACTGGGAGCCCGCGTCATGACCCGGGTGCCGGAAGACGTCTTCATCCTCGCCGCGGGCCGCCTGCCCCTGGGCCGCTTCGGAGGGAGCCTGGCAGGCGAAGGGGCCGTCCAACTCGGCCTCGAGGCCATCCGGGGGCTCCTGGCGGAACCCACCCTGCCCCGCCCCGGGAAGCTGCTCTGGGGCATGGCGCGAAGCCATACCCAGGGCATGAATCCGGCTCGGACCCTGGCCCTCCGGGCCGGACTCCCCCTCGACACGCCGGCGTTCACCCTCAACATGGCCTGCGGCTCGAGCCTCCAGGCGGTGATCCTCGCGGCCCAGGACCTCCGGGCAGGGGCGCCCGCCCCGATCCTGGCGGGCGGAAGCGAGGCCATGTCGGACACGCCCCACCTGGTGCCGGGCCTGCGATGGGGCTTCCGCATGGGCCACCGGACCCTGCCCGACGTCATGCACCAGGATGGCCTGCGTTGTCCCGTGACTGGGCTGCTCATGGGCGAGACCATCGAGCGCCTGGCCGAGAAACGGGGGGTGACCCGCCCCGCGGCGGACGCCTGGGCAGCGGAGAGCCACCGTCGGGCCGCCGCCGCGGATTTCGCTGCGGAGCGCCTGCCCCACCCCCGCCTGGCCGATGACGAGTGCATCCGACCCGGCACCACCGCCGAGACGCTGGCCCGCCTCGACCCCGTCTTCCACCCCGAGGGGCAGGTGACGGCAGGCAACGCCTCCGCCCTCTCGGACGGTGCCGCGGCCCTCCTGCTGGCCCGGGGCGACCAGCTCACCGGGCGGGCACCCCTGGGCCGGATCCTGGGCTGGGCGGAGGCGGGCGTGGACCCCCTGGACATGGGCGAGGCGCCGGTCCCGGCGGTCCGTCGCCTGCTCGCGGCGCACGGACTGCGCATCGCGGATATCACCCTCTGGGAACTGAACGAGGCCTTCGCGGCCCAGTTGCTCGTCTGCCAGCAGCAGCTGGGGCTTCCCCCCGACCGCTTGAACGCCGCCGTCGGCGCGGTGGCCCTGGGGCACCCCATCGGCGCCACGGGAGCCCGCATCCTCGCCACCCTCGTCCACCAGCTGCGCCGCAGGGGCGGCGGGCTTGGCGTGGCCACTCTGGGGATCGGCGGCGGCCTGGGCTTGGCGGTGCTCGTGGAAGTCTAGGAAACGGATTCGGCCAGCAGAGCCTTGAGCGCCTGGTAGTCGGTCTTCCCGGTGCCCAACGTCGGGATCTGCTCGATCCGACGCACATCCCGGATGTGGTGGAGGGGCGAGAGCCCCGCCGCGCGGATGGCGGCGTTCGCCTCCTCCCGGGGGATGCCGGAGACGGTGAAGAGCACCAGATCCGGGTTGAGCTCGGCGGGGGTGGCCTCCACCGCGAAGAGGGGCTCGGCCTCGTCCTCGCCCCGGAACTGCTGCGTCAGCGCCTCCTCGATCGCCGGAAGGGAGACCATCTCGCCCCCGAGCTTCACGAACCGCTTGAGGCGTCCCGCGAACACCAGCACTCCGCCCTCCTCCCGGACGAGGTCCCCCGTGTGGTACCAGGCCTTGCCCTCGAAGGAAACGAAGGGGGGGGCTGTGTCCGGGTTCAGGTAGCCGGGAAAGATGCTGGGGCCCCGTACGAGCAGCATGCCCGCTCCCCCCGGCCTGACCCTCTGGCGGGTTTCGAGGTCCACGACGGCCCATTCCACGGAAGGCAGCGGTTTCCCGATGGTGCCATTCCGGGGGTCTTCCTCCCGGTTCACGGAGACGACGGGGGAGCACTCCGTGATGCCATACCCCTCCAGCACCGTGATGCGGGGCCACCGCTTCGCCAAGGTGGCGTAGAGGGGTTCCGGACATTTCTCGGCCCCGGAGATCACCCAGCGGAGGGCCTCGAGGTTACGATCCTCGGCCTGCCGGGCGATGCCCGCCAGGAAAGTCGGCGTGCCCACCAGCAGCGTGGCGTGGTAGGCCTCGATGATCCGGGCCAGCATGCGGCCTTCCGTCGGGTTCGGGTGGTAGACCACCGGGATGCCCATCACGAGCGGGAGGATGGTGGTGGTGGTGAGACCGAAGGCGTGGAACGGCGGCAGGCAGCCCATCATCCGGTCGTCCTGGCGGAAGCGGAGGATCTCCCGGATATCCCGGAGATTGGCGAGGAGGTTGCCATGGGTGAGCGGCACGGCCTTGGGCAGGCTCTCGCTGCCGCTCGTGAAGAGCACCGCGGCCGTCTCCCGGGGCTTGGCGGTGGCCAGGGAGGACCAGCCGAAGCGGGCCCGGAGGGCCGCCGAGAGCTTGGCGGAGAGGGGGATCGTCTTCCCCACCTCGTCGAGCAGGAAGAGCCGGCCCTCCAGGGCGGAGAGATCCACGCCCTGGGCCTCCAGGCGGTTCATGAGAGTCGTCACCGTGACGACATGCTTGACCCCCAGGAGGTCGAGCCCGTGGCCCATGCTGCGGGCGCCCGCAGTCCAGTTCACCATCACCGGCGTCTTCCCCGCGAAGAGCAGGGCCAGGTAGAGGATGCCCGCGCCCCCCGTGGCCGGGAGCATGAGGCCCACATGGTCCCCCTCCAGGCGCTCGAGGATGGGTTTGAGCACCATCAGGGCCGTCACCACGTCCCTGTAGGTCTTCACGCCGCCGGTCTGGTCCGCCACGGCCACGCGCCGGGGGTTGCGCCGAGCCTGCCGGAGGAACACCTCCGGAATGGTGTCGCCCGCCGGAAGCTCGACGGGGAGGTTGGCGGGGGAGTGGAACCATGCGTGGGGCACGGGCTTGAGCTCCCCCTGGCGCAGCGAGACCGCGGCGCCGGTGGCCGCCAGCAGGACATCGCCTACCGTCTGGAGCGTGGCGGGATCCCCCACGGGATACCCGTAGGCCCGCTCGATCCAGAGCTCGAGTTCGCGGTGGGCCAGGGCATCCATCCCGAGGTCGCCTCCAAGGGTCTGTCCGTCCTGGATCTCGTGGCAGCCCGTGACCCCCTGGAGATGGCGCCGGACGGCGTCCCGCACGGAGGGGGGCACCGTTCTCGGATTGCCGGCCACACGGGGTCGGGGCGGCTCGGGGAGCACCCGCGGGACGCGGCCCTGCCAGAACAGGGCGGGCACGAACAGCCTCGGCGCAGGCGCAGCGTTCAGGTGGGCCTCCAGGCTGCGGTTCAACGCCGCCGGCCCCTGCTCCACCGGCAGGCCCTGGACCTCCTCGAAGATCAACTGGACCTCTCGACGGGGCATGAAGAACAGCGCATTGGCCGCCAGATGGCCCAGGCTCCGGGCCAGTTCCCGCCCCAGCCGGGGCCGCTGGCCCGAGGCGGCACTGAAGCGGCTGCCCCACAGGCCCCGGATTCGCACCGTGACCACATGGGCACCCGGCGCCTGGCGCAGGAGGGGCTCCAGCAGGGGGTTGCCGGCGAGGTCCTCCGTCTTCTGCCGGGCCAGGCGCCCGCCCGGGAACAGGATCAGGTGGCGCCCGGAACGCAGGTGCCCCGCAAGCTGGGCCAGGTCCGCCCCGAGCGCATCCCGGCAGGCCGCCCCGTGGGTCGCCGGGTCGGGCAGCAGCTTCACGCCGAAGGCCCGGGCCAGCCAGCGCAGGGGGCCGTGGATGGTGTGATCGCGGCCCGCCACCAGGGTGGGCGCCCATCCCGCGTGCAGTTCCGTCACGAGGATGAAGGGGTCCACCAGGCTCGGATGGCTCGCCAGGAACAGCACGCCCCGCCCATCCCGGGGCACGGCAGCCTCCAGGCCCTCGAGGCGGATGCGGTACCGGAGCCGCAGGAGCGGCCGCGCCAGGGATCGAATCATGGCGGCAATCATCAGGATCTGGACTCCCACCAAGGCTGAGGCGGATGCTGGATTGTAGCGGGAATCCCGGAAGGTCCTAAACCGGCGGGTGCGCTTCTGCGAACATGTGACGGGAGCCGCTTCCGGCTTGCGAGGTGCCCATGCCCGAAACGCCTTTGATCCACCTCCGCGACATCACGAAGGTCTACCAGATGGGCGACATGGAGGTGCGCGCCCTGGACGGCGTGTCCATGGAGATCCACCAGGGCGAATATGTCGCGATCATGGGCCCATCGGGCTCGGGGAAATCCACCATGATGAACGTCATCGGCTGCCTGGACACGCCCACCAGCGGCACCTACGAGCTGAACGGGAAGCTGGCATCGGCCATGAGCGACGACGAGCTCGCCCAGATCCGCAACGAGGAGATCGGGTTCGTGTTCCAGACCTTCAACCTGCTGGCCCGGACCACGGCCCTCCAGAACGTGGAGCTGCCGCTGATCTACGCGGGGAAGCCCCCTGAACAGCGCCATCTCCTGGCCCATCAGGCCCTCGAGAATGTGGGCCTGGGTTCCCGCGGCGACCACATGCCCAACCAGCTCTCCGGCGGTCAGCGGCAGCGCGTGGCCATCGCCCGGGCCCTGGTGAACGATCCCAGCATCCTGCTGGCCGACGAGCCCACAGGCGCCCTGGACACCAAGACCAGCGTGGAGATCATGGCCCTCTTCGAGGAGCTCTACCAGAAGGGGAACACCATCATCCTCGTCACCCACGAGGAGGACATCGCCCGCCACGCCCACCGCATCATCAAGCTCCGGGACGGCCGCGTCACGCACGACGAGCCGAACGTGCCCATCTCCAGCGAGGAGCACCTGGCCCACCTGAATCTCTGAGGCTGACCCGGGGTAGACTGGACCCATGCAGAAGCTCGTCCAAGGCATCCACCAGTTCCAGACCCAGGTCTTCCGCTCCCACCAGGCCCTTTTCGAGGAACTGGAGGCCCACGGCCAGAAGCCCGAAACCCTCTTCATCACCTGCTCGGATTCCCGCATCAATCCGAACCTGATCACCCAGACGGGCCCCGGCGAACTCTTCATCCTCCGGAACGTCGGGAACCTCATCCCTCCCTACGAGCACATGGGCGGAATGGCCGCCGGCATCGAGTTCGCGGTGGAGGCCCTCCAGGTTCGGGACATCATCATCTGCGGCCACTCGAACTGCGGGGCCATGCAGGCCCTCCTGGATCCGGGCAAGCTGGAGGGCCTCCCGGCCACCCGCACCTGGCTGGCCCACGCGCGGGAGACCGAGCGGATCATGTGGGAGAGCTACGGCCATCTCCAGGGGAAACCTCTGCTCACGGCTACGGTGGAGGAGAACGTGCTGGTGCAGCTCGAGCACCTGCGGACCCATCCGGTGGTGGCCAAGGCCGTGGCCACCGGCCGTCTGCATCTCCACGGCTGGGTCTACAAGATCGAGACGGGCGAGGTGTTCGCCTACGATCCCGACCGCGGGCAGTACGGCTCCGTCACCGGGAGCGACGGCCCTGCCCCCCTGAACGAGCAGCACCGCGCCACCGACCTCTCGATCTGAAGGCTCTGCCTACAGGTCCAGGCTGTCCAGCTTCTCCGGGCGGTCGCGCCAGCCCTCGTCCACCTTGACGAACAGCTCCAGGCGCACCGGCCGCTGGAGCAGCTTGCGCAGCTCCCGCTGGGCGCTCTGCCGGATGTCCTTGATCATCTCCCCCTGGGAGCCGAGCAGGATCTTCCGATGCCCCTCGCGGTCCACGAGGATCCGCGCGGCGATGAACACCCCCTCGGGGCCCAGATCCTCCGGGCAGTCCTCCTGGCCGGCCTCCAGCCAGCGCTCGATGAGCACGGCCACACCGTGGGGCACCTCCTCGCGGGTCTTCCGGAGCACCTTCTCCCGGATGAACTCCGCGGCCAGGGAACGCTCCGTCTGGTCGGTGAACGTGTCCTCGTCGTAGGGCCATCCGGGCTGGGTGGCGCCGCGCTCGAGGAGCATCCACAGAGGATCGAGGTTCAGCCCCGTGCGGGCCCCGATGGGGACGATCTCCTTGAAGGGCAGAAGGTCCTTGTAGGTGGCCACCTTTTCCAGGAGCCGGGACTTGGAGACGAGATCAATCTTGTTGAGCAGGAGGTAGACCGGCCGGTCCAGCTGCTTCAGGCGCTTGGCCAGGGCCCGTTCCCCCGCGCCCAGGAACTCGCTGGCATCCACCACCCACAGGAGCAGATCCGCCTCCACCAGGGCCTGCTCCACATGGGCCATCATCCGCTCGTTGAGGACATGCTTCGGCAGGTGGAAGCCCGGCGTGTCCAGGAAGGCCAGCTGGACCTCGCCCCGGTTCACGACGCCCAGCACCCGGGTGCGGGTGGTCTGGGGGGTCTGGCTGGTGGCCGCGAGTCTCTGGCCCAGCAGGGCGTTCAGCAGGGTGGATTTCCCGGCATTGGGAAGGCCGATGATGGCGAGGGTGGCATGGCGGCGCTCACCCACGGTGGATGCCGCGCTTCGATTCCCGGATGAAGGCCAGCAGGTAGGCCACCTCCGGGATGGCTCCGCACTCCAGCTCGGTCCTGTGCAGGGCCTCCTCCCGCAGGAGGCCGCTGTGGAAGAGCAGACGGTGGGCTTGCTTCAGCCCCTCGATGACCTCCGGCGCGAAGCCCTTGCGCTGGAGGCCGATGGTGTTCACGCCGTAGCTCTTGGTATCCCGGGCTCCGGCGGTCTTCATGAAGGGGAGCACATCCTGGGTGGCCACGGTGAAGCCGCCCATGAAGGCGTGGTCCCCCACCCGGCAGAACTGGTGGACGGCGGAGAAGGCGCCGATGTTGCAGCCGTCCCCCACATGCACATGGCCCGCCAGCGTGGCGCAGTTGGCAAAGATGTTCCGGTCGCCCACGTGGCAGTCGTGGGCCACATGGGACCCGGTCATGAGGAAGTTGTCGTCGCCCACGGTGGTGAGGCCGCCGCCCCCCTCGGTGCCTCGATGCATGGTGCAGCCCTCGCGGATCACGTTCCGGTCGCCCACTTTCAGCCGGGTGGGGGCGCCCTTGAACTTGAGGTCCTGGGGGCCCATTCCGAGGGTGGCGTGGGGGAAGATGTCGTTGTCCCCTCCGATCTCCGTGTGGGGGCCGATGACCACATGGCTCCGCAGCAGCGTCCGGGCGCCGATGACGGCGTTGCCCTCGATGACGCAGAAGGGACCGACGACCACGCCTTCCCCCAGGCGCGCTTCAGGGCTGACGACACTGCTCGGGTGGATCTGCGCGTTCATTTTCCTTCTCCCTCGGCCAGGTCCATCAGCATGGACATGAATTCCGCCTCGGCCACCTTCTGGCCATCCACGAAGGCCTCGCCCCGCATCTTGCAGACCCGGCCCTTGAGCTGCACCACCTTGACCTCCATCACGAGCTGGTCGCCTGGAAGCACCGGCTTCCTGAATTTCGCTCCGTCAATGCCCATGAAGTAGATCACCTTCCGGTGGCGGTCCTCGATGTCCTGCAGCAGGAGGCACCCGCCGGTCTGGGCCATGGCCTCCAGGATGTACACGCCGGGGAACACGGGGCGGTTGGGGAAGTGCCCCTGGAAGACCTGCTCGCTGTAGCTGATGTTCCTCAGGCCGCGGATCCACTGTCCCGGCTCGAAATCCAGGATGCGGTCCACCAGCAGGATGGGATAACGGTGGGGCAGGAGATCGAGGATCCCCTGGAGGTCAATGGTTCGCGGCTCGCGCTCGGACATGCGGCACTCCAAGCCTCCAGACTAACGGAGGGGCGGAGGCTCAGGAAGGCCGGACCGTCCGCTCGAAGACCCGGGCCTCGATGAAAAGATCCAGCAGGGCGCGGTCCAGGGCGCCGTCCCGGGCCTCCTCTTCCAGGATGGCCAGGCTCCGTTCCAGGGGGACGGCGCCCTTGTAGGGCCGGTCCTGGGCCGTCAGGGCGTCGAACACGTCGGAGATGGCCATGGCCCGGCTCTGGACGGGGATGTCCGGCCCGGCCAGGCGGCGGGGGTAGCCCCTGCCCGTCAACCGCTCGTGATGGGCATAGGCGATGTCCGGGATGGCGGAGAGATCCTTCGTCCAGGGGATGCGTTCCAGGAACCGGAAGGTGTGGGTGACATGGCTCTCGATCTCCAGCCGCTCGGCCTCGGAGAGGCTGCCCCGCCGGATCCGGAGGCAGGCCAGGTCATCCGCCGAGACCACCTCCTGCCGTGCTCCGGTCCAGTGGGTGAAATGGAGGTGCTCGAGGAGCCCGAGGCCGTCGGCCACCTCCTGGGCGAGTACCGTGGGCTCGTTGCTCTGGCGCACCAGGTGGATGAGGCGCTCCGCCTCGTCCTTCCGGTCCCGGATCAGCCCATCCCAGCGGACCGGATCGAACGGGTCGCCTTGCCTCCAGGCCCGGGCCAGCAGGTCCAGGGCCTCCTCCAGCTCCCGCTGCCGAAGGCGCTGGAGGATCAGCTCGAGCTGGTGGGGCTCCAGCTTCTTGGCTTTCACCAGCACCTGCTCGCGGACCCCCACCTTCCCGAAATCGTGCAGGAGGCTGGCGTACCGAAGCTCCCGAAGCTGGCGGTCCGTGAAGCGGAGGGACCCGTAGGGGCCATTGGGCGTGCGGTTCACGGCCTCGGCCAGCCCGGTGGTGAGGTCGGCCACGCGGCCCGAATGGCCGCTGGTGACGGGATCCCGCGCCTCGATGGCGGTGACGGAGGCGTTCACGAACCCCTCGAAGAGGCGCTCGATCTCGCCCCGCAGGTTGGCGTTCTTCACCGCCACCCCCGCCTGCCCTGCCAGGCTCTGGGCCAACGCCGCGTGGACGGTGAGGAAGGGGACTACCCGCACCGCCCCCTCCTCCTCCTCCAGCCGGTTGATGAGGGCCAGGGCCCCGAGGATGGCCCCTTCCGTGTCCACCATGGGCACCACGAGCATGGACTGGGTGCGGTAGCCCGTCTGGAGGTCGAAGGCCCGGTTGAACTCGTAGGGCACATCCGGCGGGAGCTGGTACACGTCCTCCACGTTCACCAGCTCCCCGGTGGCAGCCACATAGCCCGCCAGGGCCTTGGGCGTGAGGGGCATGCGGAAGCGCTCGGAAGGCCAGTCCACCCGGGCGTTCTGGGTATGCGCGAAAAGCAGCTCGCGCCCCTCCCCCTCTCCCACCACCAGGTAGATGGAACCCGCCTCGGCGGAGAGGAGCTCCCGGGCCGACGTGAGGATCAGGTCCAGCAGGCGGTCCAGGTTCTGCTCGGAGGCCAGGGCCTGCCCCACGCGGTTCAGCCGCTCCATGTCGCGCTGGTCCTTCAGGCGTTCCCAGCCGGCCTTCACCAGGGCCAGGGCGGCCGCCTCGCCAGGCCAGACCGCGCATTCGGCCAGGTGGCCCGGCCCGGGCGCGCCGAGGGCGACATCGGCCGGGCCTTCGTCCTTCCAGACCAGGGCCAGCCCGATCTCCGCGCCAAGGCAGGAATGGAGGGTGCTACGGTGCTCGGGGGGGACCGCGACCGTGAACCGCAGAGGCAACGCCAGCTCCAGGAGTAGGACAGCGCCGCCAGCATACCGGAATTCCAGGCACCCGTCCGAGCGCTGGACCGGCCCCGTGGAGCGCCTGGCCTGGGGGGGGCTCGGCCTCGCCCATGCCGACGACGGGCGGCTCCTGCTATTGGAGTCCCCGCTGGCCCTGTTCCCGGGCGAGACCGTCGAGGCCGAGGTCCACTGGAAGGCCCGCCACGGGGAGGGCCGCATCCTCCGCTGGATCGGGAAGGACGGGCGGCGCGCCCCCGCGGACTGCCCGGTGGCGGGACGCTGCGGCGGATGCGAGCTGTGGGAAGCGGGTTCCTGTGCCCCCGAACTGAAGCGCCAGATGGTGGCCGATCTCTTCCACCGCCAGCTCGGGGAGGTGGCCTGGAACTGGCATCCGGCCCCCCCGGAAGCCCGCCGCCACCGCATCCAGCTCCACTGGGACGGTGCAGCCCTGGGCTACCACCAGCGGAACAGCCACGTCCTGGTTCCCGTCTCCGCCTGCCCGGCGGCGGCGGCTCCCCTGTCCGAGGCCCTGCCCCGCCTCCAGGACGCCCTGTCCGGGGGCGCGCTCCCGGCCCGCCCCCAGCGCTGGGAACTGGCCACGGGTACGCCCGCCGGGGAGGTCACCGCCACGGACGAGCGGGGCCGGACCTGGCGTCTGGCGCCCGACGGCTGGTCCCGCGACGAAGCCCCCATTGTGCAGCAGCTGCCTGGAGGGACGCTCCGGCACGGGCCGGGTGCCTTCTTCCAGGTCAGCCCCGCCTGGGCCTCCCGGGCCTTCGGCTCCCTGCTGGAGACCTGGGAGGTCCGGGGCGCGACCCTCTACGACCTCTACGGAGGCGTGGGCTTCTTCTCGGCCCTGCTGGGGCGCCGTTTCGCGGAACGCGTACTCGTCGAGTCGGGCGAGGCGGCGGTGGGCTGGGCCCGGCTCAACCTCGAGGCCCTGGGCCTGCCCGCCCAGTGCCATGCGGCCGACGTGGCGGACTGGGTTCCGGAGGCTCTGGGGCACAGCGATGACCTGATCCTCCTGGATCCGCCCCGGGCGGGACTCCCGCCGGACCTCTGCCGGAAGCTGCAGGGCGCAGGGGCCGGCGCGATGGTGCTCGTGGGGTGCGACGGAGCGGCCTTCTGCCGGGACCTGAAGCGCCTCGAGCCCGCCTGGAAGCTCAAGGCCCTGTCGGCCCTGGACCTGTTCCCGCTGACCCACCACGTGGAATGCGTGGCGCTGCTCGCGCGGTAGGGACGCTCAGGCCCATTCCAGCGGCAGGGTCGGCTGGGGCGGTCCCGGCGGGAGCTGGCCCTCGAGGCGGAGCAGGTATTCCTTCATGTCCAGCCCCCCCGCATAGCCCACGAGGGATCCATCGGAACCGATGACCCGGTGACAGGGGATGAGGATGGCGATGGGGTTGGCCCCATTGGCGCGGGCCGCAGCCCGGATGCACTTCTCGTCCCCCAGGCGGCGGGCCAGATCCAGGTAGGTGATGGCCTGGCCGTAGGGGATGCGCCCCAGTTCCTTCCACACCCGTTGCTGGAAGTCCGTGCCCTCGGGTGCCATCGGGATGTTGAAGTCCCGCAGGTTCCCCGCGAAGTAGGCCTCCATCTGCCTCCGGAGGTAAGGCAGGGACCGCGGCTCCGGGCCCCCGGCAGGCCGGGGCGGGGGCCCGGAGATGCGGGTGAATCGGACCAGGCGACCTGCCATGTCGAATTCGGCCCCCAGGGGCCCGAGGGGCGACGGCAGCAGGTGGAGGGAACCGGCCATGGCCCCCAGGATGCCAGAGTTTCCGTCAGGGCAGCTTCCAGCCATGGCCCGCTTCAAGGGCCCTCAGGGCCGCGGCCACGGGGCCTTCACCCTCCCTCGGCACCCGGTGGGCCGGGATCAGGACCGCGATGGGGTTCGCGGCACAGATGGCCGCCGCGGCCTCCGGCTCCATGCGCATCCGGGCCGCGAAAGCCCCCATCGGCTCGACCTTCCCGTAGGGAATGGCCAGGAGTGCGTCCCAGACCCGGAGTTCCGCCAGGGTCCCCTGGGGATCGAGCGGGACCGTGAAGGTCCGGAGTCGGCCCGCGAGGTAGGCCTCCAGCTGGAGGTCCAGGAAGCGCTTGGCCTCCCGCTGCTCCTTGGGCGGCAGGGGGCTGGTCTTCCGGGGATCGAGTCCCTCCAGGGCGAGCTCGTGCAGCCTCCCCCGGCCGTCGAAGGCCGCCCTCAGGGGCCCCAGGGGCGAGGCCAGTTCGTAGTGCCAGAGGTGCATGGGGCCCATCATGGCAGGATGCGTCCCGGCGGAGGGGATGGGAGCGCTAGACTTGGACCATGGCCGACCGATCCTTCCGCCTCTCCATTATTGACTACCTGAACGCCGCTCCCCTCAACCACGGCTTCAAACATGGGCTCGGCTGGGAATATTTCCACCTCAAATTCCACTACCCCTCCGTCTGTGCCGACCGCCTGCGGACCGGGGAGGTGGACGCCGGGATCGTCAGTTCCATCGAGTACCTCCGCATTCCCGGGCTCCGCATCGTGCCCGGCCTCTGCATCGCCTCCCCCAAGCGGGTGCGGAGCGTCCTGATCCTTTCCAAGGTACCGCCGGAGCAGATCCGCTCCCTGGCCCTGGACACCTCGAGCCGCACCAGCGTGGTGCTGGGACAGATCCTGCTCCGGGAGCGCTACGGGGTGAGCCCCGAGATTGCCGACATGGGACCGGACCTGCCCGCCATGCTCGAACAGCACGACGCGGCCCTGATGATCGGGGACTCCGCCATGCGGGCGCCCAAGCAGGGCCTGTTCGTGCTGGACCTCGCCGAGGAGTGGCATGCCTGGACCGGCCTGCCCTTCGTCTTCGCCCTCTGGCTGGTCCGCGAGGACGCCCCCGATCTGCCGGTCCCCGGCGGCGTGGCACCCTTCTTCCACAAGAGCCTGGAGCTGGGCCAGAGCCAGCTTTCCGCCATCGTCGAGGAAGCCCGCCGCAGCATCGGATGGACCAAGCTGGAGCTCACCGAGTACCTCACCGAGAACATCAGCTACACCCTGGGCGAGGCCGAGCAGAAGAGCCTGGCCCTCTTCTACGAGAAGGCCGTGCGCCACGGCTTCGCCCCGGAGGCGAAGCCCCTGCGCTTCCTGTAGCTCAACCCAGGCCCAGGCGCTGCTTGAGGAGCGGCGCGGCCCCCCGGCTGACCTCCACCTCCTGGTCCCCGGCCAGGCGGACGCGCAGGCGGCCGTACTCCCCCGGACGGACTCCGACCACCGCCTCGGGACGCAGGAGCAGATGGCGGTGCCCCCGCACCAGGCCATGCCCCGCCAGCGCCTCCTCCGCCTCCGCCAACGTGCGCCAGAGGGTCCGGAAGCGGCCGCCGGCATGGGCCCAGACGGTCTCGTCCTCGTAGGTGAAGTGGGAGGTCCGGGCGAGGTCCAGGAAGAGGAGACCAGCCTGGACCTTCACCGCATAGCGGAAGGGCCCCGGTGGGCGCCCGGGCTGCGCTGGCTCCGGCAGGGGGCGAGCCCGCAGGCGCTCCAGGGTGCGGGCCAGCCGCTCCGCGGTGGCGGGCTTGAGGAGGTAGTCCACCACGCCATGCTCGAAGGCCCGGAGGGCGTGCTCCGAATAGGCCGTCACCAGCACCACAGGAAGGCCTCGGGGCACCTCTGCGGCCAGGTCCAGCCCCGTGAGCCCCGGCATCTGGATGTCCAGGAAGAGGGCGTCCGCCTTGCCGCCGGCAGCCAGCCACTCCAGGACCGCGGGGCCATCCCCCAGCGCGGCGGCCACCTCGCAGCCCTGCTCCTGGAGGAGGCGGACGAGGCGCCGCAGGTTGTAGGGCTCGTCCTCGGCCACCAGGACCCTGAGGGGGGCCGTCATGCCGGGCCTCCGGAGCGGGGAAGGCGGAGCGCCGCCCGGGTCCACGCCCCTTCGCGGGCCAGCCGGAAGGCGTCCGGCGGCAGCCCCAGGAGGGCGAGGCGTTCCCGGAGGTTGCGGAGGCCCACCCCTTCGCCCGCGGCGGCATCCAGGGGGAGGCCCGTATTGGAGACGCCCAGCTCGAGCCAATCCGCCCCTCCCTGGAGGGCGATGTGGAGCTCGCCCCCTTCCCGGCTCGGCGCGATGCCGTGCTTGATGGCGTTCTCCACCAGGGGCTGGAGCACCAGGGGCGGGACCTCCTTGCCCTCGAGGGAGGGATCCCACGACCAGTCCACCCGGAGCCGGCGGCCCAGGCGGATGGATTCCAGGGCCAGGTACCGTTCCACCAGCGCCCGCTCCTGCGCCAGGGGCACCGTGGCCTGGGCTCCGAGGTCCAGCAGGCCCCGCAGCAGGTCCGCGAGACTCACCAGGGCCCGTTCGGCAGCCTCCGGGTCCTCCCGCACCAGTTCCGTGAGCCCCCCCAGCGCATTGAAGAGGACATGGGGATCCATCTGGGCCTGGAGGGCGCGAGCCTGGGCCCGGGAGGCGGCGCGGCGCGACTCGCGGGCCAGCGCCTCCGCCCGTTCCTTCTCCGCGAGGATCCAGCCCAGCAGCACCGCCACGGCGAGATTGGCGAAACCCATGAGGGCGAAGCGGGGATGGTGGCGAACCGGGGGGCGGAAGGGCACGGGCGGACCCTGGATGCGCCCCATCCACCCCGGCCCGGGATGGGGCCCGGGCCCGGGATGGAGCCCGGGCCCCAGGAAGAGCCCGAGCCCGAGGATCCATGCCGCATTCCACGGCAGCGCCTGGAGGAAGCCGCGCAGGGGCCGGGCCATGGGCGCACCATCGCCGCTCCACTGCCACGGCATGGGTGTGGCGACCATGAAGAGGAGGGCCCACAGGAAGGGACCTGCAAGCTCCTCCGGCGAGCGCGACGGGAATCCCAGGACCCAGCGGCCCAGGCCCCAGAGCAGCCCGAACACCAGGACGGCGCCCCAGGTCCCGGGGCGCCGGATCCGGTGCCAGGCTGCCTGGCCGGTGTCATGGGCGCGCATCGGCCCTCAGTCTAGAACTCCTGGGGGGCGGGGGCGGGACCTGATCCCATGCCGGGCCCCATGCCTGGGCCCATGCCCGGTCCGCGGTGGCGCTCCTGCATCCACTTCTGGCGCTCGGCGCGCATCTTCTCCCACTGGGCCTTCTGCTCGGACGTGAGGAGGCCCAGGCTGTCCCGCAGAAGGGCGCGGTGCTGCTCCATCAGGGCGAAGCGGGCGCCAGCCGCCGTGTCATAGAGGGTCTTCAGGTCCGCATCCGGGGTGTTCGGATCCGCCATGGCCGCCCGCAGCGCCTTCTGAGCCTCGAAGGCGGCCTTCCGCCCGCGCTCGAAGGCCGGCTGGTACTTGGCGTGCAGGGCCTTCAGGCTGGCCCTCTGGGCATCCGAAAGATCGAGGCAGGCGAAGAGGGGCATGCGGCCCATCATGCCGGGACCGCGGCCGGGACCTCGGCCGTGCATGAACCCCTGGGCGGCCAGGGGCAGGGCCGCGGCAGCCAGGGCAAGGGCGAGGGGGCGAAGGGCGGATTTCATGGGATCTCCTCCTGGAAAGGCCAGGGCGTATCGCCCGCAGCACTCCCATGGATGACAGGCCTCCCGGCCGGGTTGACGCCGATCCGCCGGATGACAGCAGCAGGGGGTCGAAATGCAGAATCCGCCCCCTCGGACCGCAATGACTGGACTCGGTGCTCCATAATCGGAGGGTCGTACCACCCGGAGCCCCCATGGATCTCGCAACCCTCTTCCAAGCCCATCTCGCCGAGCGCCAGCGCAGCGCAGAGGAGGCCCTGGCCCGCGCGGGCTACGACGCCCTCGTGATCTCGAGCGGGGAGGTCTTCACCTACTTCGCCGACGACCAGGATGCGCCGTTCCATCCCACCCCCCACTTCGCCCACTGGTGCCCCATGGAAGGCCCCCACCACCTCCTGGTGGTGCGGCCCGGCCGGCGGCCACGCCTGATCCGGTATGCCCCCGAGGACTTCTGGTACGAGCAGCTGCCCCTGGGCTCCCCCTTCTGGGCCGCCGGCTTCGAGATCGAGGAGGCCGGGACGGTAGAGGACGCGTGGGAGCGGCTGGGCAGCCTCCCCCGCGCCGCCTACATCGGGAACGAGGTCGGGCGCGCCACCGCCGCGGGGCTGGACGCCAATCCCGCCCTGCTGACCGCCCACCTGGACTGGACCCGGAGCTACAAGACGGACTACGAGCTCCAGTGCATCGAGGAGGCCACCGTGCTCGGCGCCCGGGGGCACCTGGCCGCCAAGGCCGCCTTCCTGGCCGGGGCCAGCGAGCTGGAGATCCACCACGCCTATGTCCAGGCCGTGGGATGCCTGGACCAGGAGCTCCCCTATCCCAGCATTGTGGCCCTCAACGAGAAGGGCGCGACCCTCCACTACGAGGGCAAGCGGACGCTCAAGAAGGGCTTCACCATGCTCATAGACTCCGGGGCCCAGGTGCGGGGCTACGCCGCGGACATCACCCGCACCATCACGGCCCCCCACTGCGACGGGCGCTTCTCCGCACTGGTGGCGGGCATGGAGAAGGTCCAGCGCGAACTCTGCGCGGCGGTCCACCCGGGCATGCCCTACGGCGACCTGCACCACCTGGGCCATCTGCGCATCGCCGGACTGCTCCAGGAGAACGGCCTCCTGAAGGCCGATCCCGAGGAGGCTGTGGAGCAGGGCCTCAGCCGGCCCTTCTTCCCCCATGGCCTGGGGCATCACCTGGGCATCCAGGTCCATGATGTCGCGGGCCGCCAGCTCGGCCCGGACGGCACGCCCGCCCCCCCGCCGCCCCAGCACCCCTTCCTGCGCACCACCCGCATGATCGAGGCGGGCCAGGTGTTCACCGTGGAGCCGGGGCTCTACTTCATCCCGATGCTGCTCCGCCCCTTCCGCGAGAACGAGCACCGCGACCGGTTCGACTGGGAGCTGATTGACGCCCTCACGCCCTGCGGCGGCATCCGCATCGAGGACAACCTGTTCGTCATCCCCGAAGGTTCCCGGAACCTCACCCGCAAGCACCTGCCGAACTGAGCGGAGGGGGCCGCGCCCCGGGCTCAGCCGTGCTGGGCCCGGGGCGCGATGAACCGGTCATAGAACAGCATCAGCACCGTGGATACGCCACCAACCGCGGCGAGGACATCCCACATCATCCCGGGGCGCGAGCCGTGCCTCAGGTAGTGTTCAACCAGGAAACCGCTCAGGTAGCCTGCCACGAGGGCGCCGATGGCCACGGGCAGGAAGGCGAATCCCATGTAGGTGCCCACCTGGTCCCGGGGGGCCAGTTCCGCCACGTACTCGTAGAAGCGGGGGGCCTGCATGGATTCCCCGATCGCGAAGATGCAGATGCCCACCACCGTCGCCTCCAGGGTGGGCACATGGCCGATGAGCAGCCATCCCAGGCTGGCCACGGCGAACCCCGAGGACATGGCGAGGATGGGAGGCACGCGCTTCATCAGGGCCGTCACCGGGACGGTCAGCAGGATGATGGACCAGGCATCCACCGTCTCGATGAGCTCGAAGTGGGGGTAGTGCAGGAAGTCCTGAACGTAGAACGGCAGGCCGTAGAAGATCTGCCAGAACATGATCCAGAATCCCGAGAAGATCACCAGGAAGGCCATGAACCGGAGGTTCGAGAACACCTGGCCCATGTCCCGGAAGACCTGGGACCAGGCCCGCGGCGCCCCCGCCTCCCGACCGCCCTCCGGCTCCCGGAAGAACAGCAGGGTTCCGAGCAGGTTCAGGAAGGACGTGGCCGCGGACATCACCAGCACGTAGGAGATGCCCCAGCCCTCCCGGACCTGGAGCGCGAGGACGGGCCCGATGGCGCCGCCCAGGTTCACCAGGGTGTAGTAGATGGAATAGCCGAAGGACTTGGTGGTGGGGGTGGTGGTCCGAGCGACCGTGCCCACCACGCAGGGCTTGATGAGGGACCCCCCAAAGGCCGTCAGCATCAGCACGCCGATGATGTAGGGCGTGAGGCCCACGGAGGCCACGAAGTGCTGCCCGAACGGCAGGCCCGCCAGGCCGATGGCGAAGTAGCCCAGGCTGAAGATGGAGAAGCAGGCGATGAGGCTGCGGCGGAACCCGAAGCGGTCCACCAGGGGTCCGGTCAGGGTCGGGAGGAAGAAGATGGCGAAGCCGTAGAGGCCCACCAGGGCGCTGCCCCGGGTGCCGAGGCCCAGCTTCTCCACCAGGTATACGGCCAGCACCGCCTTGGACCCGTAGAAGGCCAGGCGCTCGAACAGCTCCAGCATGTTGGCCACCCAGAAGGACCGGGTGAAACCGTGGCGCAGATCATCAAGGCGGCTCTTGAAACCCAAGGTCCCTCCCGCAGGGCAATCCCCGATCATCCGGGGACAGGCGGCAGCGGGTCAACCCCGCCAGCACCAGGACGCAGACGGGTATGCTTGCCCCTTGGAGCGACGGGCCCCGGGCCCGGACCCCGAACCGCCAGGAGCCCGCATGCCCATCGTCCAGTGGAACACCGGCTTCGAGACCGGGATCGGCTTCGCGGACACCCAGCACCAGCACCTGTTCGAGGCGGTGAACCGCCTGGAGGCCGCGGCCGTGGGCCCGGAATCGTCCATCCAGGTCGCCCGCGCCCTGGGCGACCTGATGGACGAGACCGTGGCCCACTTCCGAGCCGAGGAAGCCTGCATGCAGGCCCACGGATTCCCCGGTTTCGCGGCCCATGCCGGGGAGCACACCAGGCTGCTGCGGGAGCTGGAGCGCTTCCAGGCCTCCCTGAAGGCCGGCCAGGGACTGCCCCCGGGCTCGGCCGACTTCCTTGCGGACTGGCTGAAGCACCACATCCAGGAAGTGGACATGGTCTACGCCCCCTTCCTGAAGGCCCGCGGGGTCTGATAGGGGCGGAGGCGCGTCACAGGAAAGGTACAGGGACTCCATGCCCCTGGCACACCCACCTGGAACGCTGGGGGAGATCCGAACCCCTCCCCCCTTCCGGAGACCCCATGACCAAGACCTCCCTCCTCCTGCTCGCGCTGGCCGCGGGCATGCCCCTGGCCGCCCAGGGCCCCGACAGCCTGACCATCTCCAAGGGCGATTCCAGCATCCAGCTCTACGGCATCCTGGACGTGGGCGTGGCCTCCGTGGCCCATGCCCAGAGTTTCGACCCCTACCACTCCCTGGGCGCGAACCCCACCGTGAGCAAGTTCGGGGACAAGTCCGCGACGGGCATGGTTGACGGCGGCATCTCCCCCAGCCGGATCGGCCTGAAGGGATCCACCGACCTGGGCAATGGATGGAAGGGGATCTTCACCCTGGAAGGAGCCATCAACGTCCGCAGCGGCGATACGGTCAACGCAGCCCTGGGGGTGGCCCAGAACACAGCTGCCGGTGAGATGCAGAGCGCGAGTTCGGCTGTCAGCGGCCAGCTCTTCGCCCGCGGCGCCTTCGCCGGCATCACCAACAAGGAGTTCGGCACCCTGACCTTCGGGCGCCACACCGCCCTGTTCCTGGACATCATCGGGGGGTACGACGCGCTGCAGGGCTCCCAGCTCTTCACGCCCATCGGCTACTCGGGCTCGTACGGCGGCGGCGGCGCCACCGAGAACAGCCGCGTGGACGACAGCGTGAAGTACAAGGGGACGTGGAGCGGCTTCAGCCTCGGCCTCCTGCACAAGTTCGGCGGCGTGGCCGGCTCCTCCACTGCCCGTTCCACCGACCAAGTCTCCCTGGCGTACGAGCCCGGCCCCTTCGGCGTCACGGTCGCCTACCAGTCCTACAAGGACGCGCTGGCCATCGGCAATCCCGGCGGCACCGCAACCCAGCCCCTCGGCACGGTCGCGGCGACGGCTTTCGACACGAAGGCCCTCATGCTCGCCGCCCGCTACAAGATTGACGCCCTGGCCTTCAAGGGCGGGTACGAGCAGATGAAGTTCACCAACCCCAGCGATCCCCTCGACGACGCCGGGGTCACAAGCCTCTTCGGCCAGGTGGTGAGCGGCGTGAACGTGACCCCCTACACCGTGGCCGGCCAGTCGGTCGAGAAGAAGCTGGATGTCTACTGGCTGGGCGCGGCCTATGACATCACCGAGAACTTCAACATCGGAGTCAGCTACTACCACGTCAAGCAGAACGACTGGTCCCTCGGGACGACGCCGACCGGCTCCCCCAAGAACGCCGGCAACGCCAAGTACGCCTCCCTCCTGCTGGACTACCGCTTCTCCAGGGCCTTCGACGCCTACCTTGGCTACATGGGCGTGAACACCGATGGCGGCCTGGGCAGCACCCAGATCGGCTATCTGCACGACAGCAACTCCACCTTCGGTGTGGGCCTGCGCTACGCCTTCTGATCGCACCCGCCGGGAAGCGAGGGGCCCGTCCGCGACGGGCCCCTCATGCGTTTCCGCATCACAGAGGCTGCAGGAGCCCCGTCGGGGAGGACGATGGGTGGCCAGCCAGGAAAGCCGGCCCTCACGGCCTCACAGCCAGTAGCGCCCCAGGCTGTCCAGGAGCCGCGCCAGGGTGTCCTGGTTGTGGCGGTGGCGGGACTCGGCTCCCGGGATGGGAGGATAGGGCGGCACGGGATCGTGCAGGCATCCCGGGGGCTCGGGGCCGAGCAGGGGCTGCCACCGGGCCAGCCAGCGCGGCGGCAGACGTTCGGGGATGGGGCGTCCGAGCAGGGTCAGCACGAGGATGGCCCAGACCCTGGCGACGACCTTGGCCTCGTAGCCCCCCCCCAGGGTGGCCAGCAGGCGCCCATGGGCGTGCTGGTCCGCCAGTTCCATGGCCCGGCGGTAGAGCCGTTCAAAGGCCTGGGTCGTGAGGGCCAGGTCCCCCATGGGATCGTCGAAGTGGGCATCGGCTCCGGCCTGGAGGACCAGGGCATGGGGGGCGAAGGTCTCCAGCACCCGGGGTACCACGGCTTCGAAGGCTTCCAGATAGTCCTCCGGTCCGGTGAACGGTTCGAAGGGCACGTTGATGGAAAGCCCCCGCGCATACCCGCCCCCGAGTTCATGGATGTGGCCCGTGCCGGGAAAGAGGTAGTGCCCAGACTCGTGCAGGCTGATCGTCAGGACCCGGTCGTTCTCGTAGAAGAGGCTCTGGACGCCATCGCCATGATGCAGGTCGAGGTCGAGGTAGGCGACGCGCCAGCCCCTGTCCACCATGGCCCGGATGGCGATGGCCAGGTCATTGTAGAGGCAGAAGCCCGCGGCCCTGTCCCGCTGGGCATGGTGGAGGCCACCGCCCAGCTGCAGCACGTGCGCCTCCCGCCCTTCCAGGAGCAGGTGTGCCCCGTGGAGAGCGCCGCCCACCAGCCACCGGGCCGCCAGATCCATCCCCGGGAACACCGGGTTGTCGGGGGTGCCCAGGCCGAAGGACTCCGCGCCGGCGCCCTCCTCGCCCCTGGACAGGGCCTCCACCGCCGCCACGTAGGCGGGATCGTGGACGCCGAGGAGGTCCTCGCGGGTGGCCGCCGGCGCCGCCAGGAGGTCGAGCGGGACCTCGAGTTCCCGCAGGAGGTCCAGGAGCATCTCCAGCCGTGCAGGCGTGAAGGGGTGCTCCGGGCCGAAATCGTACTGCGCGTACTCGGGGCGGTGGATCAGCGTGGCCATGGCTTCGGCACGGGCCAGAGGACCCTGAAGCCCTCCCGCGCCAGGTCTTCCGCGAGGGGGCGGATCTGGCTCGAGCCGAGGCGCAGGACGGTGCGCACGGCCCGGTCCGGGTCGGGATAGGTGAGGATCGAATGGATGTTCACGTTCCGCCCGGCGAGGAAGGCCGTGAGACGGGCCAGTTCCCCGGGGCGGTCCGCCAGGGCCACCTCCAGCCTGGAGGAGGGAAGCGAGATGCCCGTGAGCTTTATGAGGGTGTCCAGGATGTCCATGCCCGTCAGGATGCCCACCAGGTCGGGCCCATCCATCACCGGCAGGCAGCCGATCTTGTGCTTCCGCATGATCCGCGCGGCATCCTCCACCGGATCCAGCGGGTCAATGGTGATGGGGGGCCTGCTCATGGCCACCTCGACGGGTGCGTCCAGACTGAGAGGTTCGGGGCACAGGGCGCTCGTGGCCCAGCGGAGGTCCCGGTCCGTCAGCACGCCCACGAGGCGCCCCCCGTCCAGGACGGGCAGGTGCCGGAAGCCCCGGGCCTGGAACAGCTCACCGGCCTCCCGGAGACTGGCCTCGGGCGGAAGCGTCGTGACGGGACTTCGCATCATCTCTCGGACGAGCATGGCGGCTTCGCTCCTTCAGAACGGGCGGAGGGCGGGGACGGCGAACGACAGGTGGAGCCCCGGGAGGAGCGGCAGGCATCCAGGCGCGGGCGCCCCTCCCGGGAGCACCTCGACCTGCGCCTCGATGGCATGCAGCCAGGGAAGTTCCTCCACCATCTGGGTGAGACGGCCCAGGGTCTCGGCAAGCCCGCAGGCCCGGGGAAGCTGGAGATGGTCCAGCACTCCTGCGATGTCCAGGTCCGTCAGCGGCGTGATGCGGAGCATGGAAGGCAGGCCCCGCCGGTGGAAGCGCCAGATCGGCCCGAAGTCCGGATCCGCGGTGAGGCTCAGGGCCACGCGCTTCCCGCGCCTCGGGTCCGCTTCGGCCGGAGCGGCCACCCCGAGGCCAAAGGCACCGAGCACGGTCCTCGCCTGCTCCTCCTTCATCGCCAGCGGGGGGGCCTCGCGGGGAAGCCCCTGGAGGCTCGCTTCCACGAACCGCCTCGCCGCCGCCGGATCCATCCCCTCGTAGCCCAGGATCCTTCCGGGCGGCAGCAGGCGGAACCGGGCGTACTCCACGACCTTCGAGAGGGCGAGGGCGGCGGATTCGGGGAAGCGATAGGAGGGGAAGGTCCGCGCAGGCCCGCGATCGCCCTTGACGGGAAGCCCCACGGCTACGGCGCCGCTGACGCCCATGAGCGACAGCAGCGTGGGCTTGGCGGTCCCCGTGGCCCGTTCCGCCTTGGCGGCCGCGCGCCGGATCGCACGGGCGACGGCATTCGGATCGCAGGACCCCACGCAGGCGAAGGTGGCGATGAGGGCGTCCACCTCCGGATGGACCAGGGCGCCATAGCAGGCCTGCTCGTACTGCTCCGCGGTGGCGGTGGCCTGGAGGTCCACCAGCCCGGGACCGGCGATCGCCATGCCCCGGGACTCGCAGGCGTCCGCGCAGATGGTGGCCACGCCACCCGAGTTGCTCACGACGGCCACCCGGTTCCCTCGCGGCAGGGGCTGGTTGGACAACAGGAGGGCGATGTCGAAGAGTTCCTCCAGGGTGTCGGCCCGGATGACGCCCGCCTGCTGGAAGAGCGCCTCCACCTCCGCGTCGTTCTGGGGGCTGGCCCCGATGTGGGCCTGGGCCATCCGGAGCCCGGCGCCGCTCCGCGCGCTCTTCACGCAGAGGACGGGCTTCCGGTGCGACATCCGCCGGGCCAGCCGGGCAAAGCGGCGGGCGTTCCCGAAGGTCTCCAGGTAGAGCAGCGCAAGGTCCGTGGCCGGATCCTCGTCCCAGTACTGGAGGAGGTCGTTGCCCGAGACATCCGCACGGTTGCCCGCGGATACGAACGTGGAGAAGCCCAGCCCGCGCTCCGCCGCATACTGGAGGATCACCACCCCCAGGGCCGCCGAATGGCTGAAGAACCCCACGCGGCCCCTCGGCGGCAGCGCCGAGGCCAGGCTTGCATTGAGCTGGACGGAGGCGTCGGTGTTGAGCAGCCCCAGGCAGTTCGGCCCCACCAGGCGGGCCCCCCGGCTGCGGACCAGCTTCACGAGGCGGTCCTGCCGCCGGGCGCCTTCCGGACCCGTTTCCGCGAATCCGGCGGCCAGGACCAGGAGGCTGCGACAGCCCGTGTCCAGGGCCTTCCGGGCCAGGGTCAGCACCTTGGAGGCGGGGACCGCGAGGACGGCCAGATCCGGGGGCTCGGGCAGATCGGCCAGGGAGGCGTAGGCCCTGACGCCCTCGATGGAGGAGGCCCGCGGGTTCACGGGGTAGAGCGTCCCCCTGAAACGGCCCTGGAGGATGTTCCGGAACAGGGCGTTGCCCAGGGAGGAGGGATCCCGCGAAGCACCCACCACGGCCACGGCCCTGGGCCGCAACAGGGGCACCATCGAATTGGCCACCGCCACCCGTTCCCGCGTGGCGGCCCGCTCCCGCATCGCCTCCGGCGCGCTCAGAGGGAAGCGGACGTGGATGATGCCCCCCTCCAGGGCCTGGCGCGTCTCGTAGCCCGAATCGCGGAAGACCCGGATCATCTTCTGGTTCTCGTAGAGCACCTCCGCCTCGAAGCCCACGAACCCGGCCCCGGCGGCAAGGCCTCCCAGCTTCTCCAGGATGAGGGTCGCGATGCCGCGTCCCTGGTCCTCCTCCGAGACCAGGAAGGCCACCTCCGCCAGGTTGCCGCCGTCGCCGACATAGTTCCCCAGACCCAGGATGCGCTGCTCCGCCCCTTCCACGGCCAGGAGGCAGGCCCACCGGCGGGGATCCCACGCGCAGAGGTCCTCGACGAACTTCCGGGACACGCGGGAGACCCCGGCCATGAAGCGGAGTGCCAGCGTCTGGCTGGTCCGGCTGTTGATGAACGCCTCCACACGATCCGCGTCCTCGGGCTTGGCGAGGCGCAGCAGCACGCTGCGCCCGTCCTTCAGGAGCACGAACTCCCGGTAGTCGGTGCCGTCGGGGATGATGGCGAACACGGAGGCCTCGGGGGATGGAAGGCGGGCTCCACCCTAGCACGGATCCGGCATGGCCTCAGGCACCGAGCAGCCTGCGCACCACCTCGATGGCGTCGGGATTCTCCAGGGCGCTCAGGTCGCCCTTCACCGCGCCTGCGTGGGCCAGGTCGCGGAGAAGCCGGCGCATGATCTTGCCGCTCCGGGTGCGGGGCAGGGTGGGGGTGAGGACCACCCGGTGGGGCCGGGCGAAGGCCCCCAGTTCATCGGCCACCCGCTGGGCCAGTTCAGCTTCCAGCCCGGGCGCCGACGCCACCCCGCCCCGCAGGATCACGAAGGCCAAGGGCAGTTCGCCCTTCACGGGATCCGGGACGCCGATGACCGCCGCCTCGCTGACGGCGGGATGGGAGATGAGCGCCGCCTCCATTTCCATGGTGCCGATGCGGTGGGCGGCCACGTTGATGACATCGTCCACCCGCCCCGTCACCCACACCTGGCCGTCCGGATCCAGGATGGCGGCATCATAGCTGTTGTACCGGCCGGGGAAGCGGGAGAAGTAGGTCGCCTCGTACCGGGCCGGATCGCCCCACACGCCCCGCACCAGGCTCGGGAACGGCGCCGCAAGGGTCATCACCCCGAGCTGGCCGGGAGCCACGGGAGTCCCGGATTCGTCCACGACCTCGGCCTGGTAGCCCGGCAGGGGATGGCCGCAGGAGCCTGGCTTCGTGGGAGTCATGCCCACCATGGAGGAGGTCCAGCCGGTTCCCGTCTCCGTCTGCCCGTAGGTGTTGTTGAAGAAGATCCGCCCGCCGCCCAGGACATCGCGGCTCCAGTACCAGGTGTCGGGATCCAGGGGCTCCCCGACGCAGCTGATGAGGGTCAGGCGGCCGAGGTCCCGCCCCTCCATCCAGCCATCCCCGGCCCTGCGGAGCATCCGCAGCGCCGTGGGGGCGGTGAAGAGCTTGGAGACGCGCAGGCGTTCCAGCACCTCGTAGAAGTGGCCGGGGTCCGGCCAGTCCAGGGCTCCCTCGTAGGCCACGAGGGTGGCGCCGTTGGCGAGCCCGCCCACCAGGGCCCAGATGGGGAAGGTGAGCCATCCCACGTCCGCGGTGCACCAGAGGACATCGTCATCCTGGGGCAGGAGGGACCACTTGGTGTTGGCGTAGGTGCCCACCAGGAACCCCAGGCCGGCGTGGATGAGGCCCTTGGGCTTGGCCGAGGTGCCGGACGTGTGGATGAGGAAGCCGGGATCATTGGCTTCCATGGGCTCCGGCGGGCAGTCCGGCGAAGCCGCCGCCATCAGGTCGGCGTACTCCACATCCCGCCCCGGCACGAGGGGCACGTCCCCCCCCATCCGCCGGACCAGCACCACCTTCTCGACGGAAGCCACGCCCGCGAGGGCCGTGTCCAGGGTCTCCTTCAGGGGCACCCGCTTCCCGCGGCGCACGCTGGCATCCGCGGCCACCACCACCTTCGGCTGGGCGTCGGCCAGGCGTTCGTGGACGGCCTGGGCGGAGAAGCCCGCGAAGATCACGCCGTAGATCGCGCCGATGCGGTAGCAGGCATGACAGGCCACGAAGGCCTCCGGCAGATTGGCCATGTAGACCCCGACCCGGTCGCCCTTCTGGACACCGAGGGCCTTGAGGGCATTGGCGAAGCGAGAGACCGCCTCCAGCAGGCGGGCATAGCTCCAGGTCTCGTGGGCCCCGTCCTCGCGCTCCCAGTGGATCGCCACCTTCTCAGGATGGCGGCGGGCGTGGCGGTCCACGCAGTTGACGGACACGTTGCCCCGGGCCCCCGGGAAATAGCGGAACTCCGGGAACCGCCCCTCCAGCACGCCATCCCACGGGCGGGACCACTCGAGCTCGCCGGCGATCGCCGCCCAGTAGCCTTCGGGATCCCGCCGGGCCCACTCAAGGTAGGCGGCCGCCTCGTCGGACGTCATGGGCGCCTGGCCCCGGAGGGTCTCCGTGGGCGGGACCATGGGCTTGCCGGCATAGATGGGCTGTTCGGCCTCGCTCACGGGGCGTCCTCCAGGCGGAAGGTCCAGGCGCAGTACTGGCCGCCCTTGGCGTCCGGTGGACAGTGGCGGCACTGGACCCGGATGCGGGGGTCCACCGCCGTCGAGAAGGCCTGGAACTCCACCTCGCCCACGGGGCGGCAGGGGAAGTCGGGCAGGCCCTTCCGGCGGCGGGTCTCCTGGACGCGGCAGCGGTCCATCACGAAGGTGAGTTCCCGCCGGTCCTCGGACCACTCGAGATGCTGCTCGTTGATGAAGGCGTACATCCGGTGGGCCAGGGCCCAGGCGAGGGCCTCCAGGCCCGCGAGGCCGGGCATGCCGAAGGTCTCCAGGATCCGCCGCGCCTCCGCTTCCGCGAAGCGCCGCCAGGACGCGGCGTCCAGTTCCATGGCCGTTTCCATGCCCAGGCGCTCCTCGGCGGCGAGGAACCAGCAGCCGTCATGGGCCAGCCAGTGCTTGGCGAACATGCCAAGGGCCCGCAGGAGATCTTCCCGGGACATCGTCTCGTAGGGGTTGTCCATGACAGGCTCCTCCCGGGCTGGACTCAGGCCCGCTTCCGCCAGTACCGCATGAGCCCCTGGACGCTCATGAAGGCCGGATCGGCGATCTCGTAGTCCTGGATCGCCTCCTCCGACAGCCCCTCGGCCGCCAGGAGGCCATTCAGGTGGTCCTGGAAGGCCGGGATGAGGGCCGCCTCGTCGGCTCCGCCCGCCATGCGGTCCTTCACCCAGGCCGCGAGCCGGTGGAGGTTCGCCTCCAGGGATTCGAAATGGGCCTGCGGGTCCCGCTTGATCCCGAAATGGGTGGGATAGAGACAGGCTGGACGGGCCGCCCGCATGCGGCCGATGGAGGCCGCCCAGGCCTCCAGATCAATGTCCGGTGGGGGGAGCGGCGGGATCACCGGGCCGTCCCCGATCCGGATGCCGCCCACGTCTCCCGTGAAAAGGCCGTCCTCCAGCCGCCAGGTGATGTGGTGGATGGCATGCCCGGGCGTGTGGATCGCCTGGAAGGCGGCATCGCCCACCTGCACCGTCTCCCCGTCCGCCACGGGCACCAGGAGCTCCTGGGGGATGGGCTCCAGCCGCCCCCAGAGGCGGTCCATGGCCTCGCCGTAGATGCGGCGGGCCGAGGCCACCAGCTTGGCCGGGTCCACCATGTGGGGGACCCCCGCCGGATGGACGTGGATCCTTGCCCCGTGCCGGGCCAGGCGCCAGGCCGCCCCTGCGTGGTCCAGGTGGATGTGCGTCACGAAGACATGCCTGACGTCTTCCAGGGAGAACCCCTGGGCCTCCACGGCGGACCGGAGGTTCCCGAACAGGGATTCGGGGCCCGTCTCCACGAGGACGGGCCCGACGCGGGTGCGGACGAGGAAGGCCCCCACGGTCCCGTCCGCCTGGAAGCGCAGGTCCAGCACGCTGACGGCGCCGCAGGTATCGGTCGGGACCATGGGGACCTCGCAGGGATCCTTCAAAGATAGAAGAACTGGAACTGGATGTTCACCAGGTTGTAGTCGTTCAGGGTCACGCCCGGGGCAGAGGGCTGGACCCGGAGGTACTGGAGCTTGAGGTTGGAGGTGTGGCCCTTGATCCACCAGATGAGGCCGCCACCCACGCGATCCTCCTTGGGCGCGGCCGCCGTCTCCACATCCGGGTGCTGGAACTCGTAGCGCAGGAAGGGCTCGAGTTCGGTGGCGTTGAAGCGGTACCCGCCCTCGCTGAAGAAGCTGGTGCGCTTGGTCAGGGTGGGGATCCAGGTCCCGCCATCCCAGTTCCAGTGGTCTGCCTGGAAGGTCACGGAATCCTCGCCCACCGGCCAGTCGAAGAAGACGTCCATGGCCGTGGCCTTGTAGTTGTCCTGCCGGTCGTGGCCGATGCCCACGGAGAGGATGCGCTTGGTGCCGAAGTAGGTTCCGGCGTAGTAGGCGTTGGCGGTGGCTTCCGGATCGAAGAAGTTGTACTGCAGCCGGCCCGAGACGCGCATCGGATTGTTCGAAGCCACATGATCCAGGGCGGGATTGGGCGAGTTGGTGAGTTCCGGCACCCGCTTCCCCTGCATCACGGAGACGCGGTAGTCCAGGTGGTTCCAGGCGAGCCCGCGGAGCAGCAGGCCGGTGTCCCGGATGGTGTTGTTGGCGAGCCCGGCGTTGTTGAGGAAGTCGTAGGCCCCGTAGTCCACGCTGAAGAGGCTCGTGGCCCCCTGGTTGCCCTGGTGGGAGAGGGGCGGGATGGTCAGGCCGGCATCCAGGTGGAGGTTGGGCGTGATGTTGTAGGTGACGTAGGCGTCCTGGAGCACGAGGTTGCCGTTGGGGCTCATGTTGACGCGGCTCCCGTCGGGGTTGCTCTTGCCCATGTTGGGGCTGTCGGTGTCAATCCAGATGCCCCACTTGTCGCCGAAGCTGCCGATCATGTACAGCCGCATCCGGCGCATGAAGAGGTTCTGGCTGGTGCCGTCCAGCGTGGCATTCCCCGCGGCCTCGTACTGGGGCTGGAAGAGGAAGCCGAGCTTGAGGGAGGCGTCAGCGGCCTTCAGGGTGAAGCCCTGGGCGGCGACAGGCAGCGCGGCCAGAAGACCTGCGCCTACGGCAAGACGACGGTGGATGCCCTTCATGGGTCCTCCTGGGTCAAGGGGGTGGTTGGGGGGTTGACTGACCGGGAGGCTACTACGTGACACGAGGTTGTCAAGCGCTTGAATGAGTCTCCCGTGCCAGTTTTTCGGGAGGCCGGATACCCTGGCCCCGCCATGGGACGCCCTGGACGAAAGCGCCCCCTCCCCCTAGATTGGATCCACCATTCCCAACCGGAGGATCCGATGAGCGACCAGGCGGCCTTCCTAGAGGCCCGGGATTTCCTGATGCACCACCGGGGCGACCTGGAGGGCGCCCGCCAGGGCTTCCGCTGGCCTCGCCTCGAGACCTTCAACTGGGCGCTGGACTACTTCGACGCCTATGCCAGGGGGAACGAGCGGCCGGCGCTCTGGATCGTCGAGGAGGACGGCTCGGAGCACCGGATCAGCTTCCGGGAGATGAGCCGCCGCAGCAGCCAGGTGGCCCAGGCCCTGCGCGATCTGGGCGTCAGGCGGGGCGACGGGGTGCTGCTCATGCTCGACAATGTGCAGCCCCTCTGGGAGACCATGCTGGGGTGCATGAAGGTCGGTGCGGTGCTCGTGCCCTCCACCCTCCTCCTGTCCCAGGCCGATCTCCAGGACCGCATCGAGCGGGGGAACATCCGCCATCTGGTGGTGGATGCCGCGCAGACCGCCAAGTTCGAGGGACTGGATCCGTCCATGACCCGGATCGCCGTCGGAGCCCCCGTCCCCGGGTGGATCCCCTTCGAGCGCCTCCACGCAGGGGATGGATCCTTCGCCCCGGATGCGCCGACCCCCGCCAGCGATCCCATGCTCCTCTACTTCACGTCGGGCACCACGGCCAAGCCGAAGCTGGTGCTGCACACCCACCAGAGCTACCCCGTCGGGCACCTCTCCACCATGTTCTGGATCGGCCTGCGGGAGGGGGATGTCCACTGGAACATCAGCAGCCCCGGGTGGGCCAAGCACGCCTGGAGCAGCTTCTTCGCCCCCTGGAACGCGGGGGCCTGCATCTTCGTGTACCGGACCGCCCGCTTCAGCGCATCGGCCGCCTTGAAGGTCATCGCGGAGAAGGGCGTCACCACCCTCTGTGCCCCGCCCACGGTCTGGCGGCTGCTCATCCAGGAGGACCTGGCCGCCTATCCAGTCAAGCTGCGCGAACTGGTGGGAGCCGGCGAGCCCCTGAACCCGGAAGTCATCCTCCAGGTGGAGAGGGCGTGGGGCCTGACCATTCGGGACGGCTACGGCCAGACGGAAACCACGGCCCAGGTCGGGAATGCCCCGGGCCGGAAGGTGAAGGCCGGCTCCATGGGGCATCCCCTCCCCGGCTACGACGTGGTGCTGCTGGACGCCGATGGCCACGAGGCCCAGGAAGGGGAGATCGCCCTCAGGCTGGATCCCAGGCCCATGGGCCTCATGCAGGGCTACAAGGACGATCCGGCCCGGATGCAGAAGGCCCTGGCCGAGGGCTACTACCGCACGGGCGACGTGGCCACCCGCGACGGGGAAGGCTACCTCTTCTTCGTGGGCCGCGCCGACGACGTCTTCAAGAGTTCCGACTACCGCATCAGCCCCTTCGAGCTCGAGTCCTTCCTCATCGAGCACGAGGCCGTGGCCGAAGCGGCCGTGGTGCCCAGCCCCGATCCCGTGAAGCTGGCGGTACCCAAGGCCTACATCATCCTGCGCTCCGGCTTCGAACCCAGCCGGGACACGGCCCTGTCGCTCTTCCGGTTCATCCGGGAGCGCCTCTCCCCCTACAAGCGCATCCGTATCCTGGAGTTCAGCGACCTGCCCAAGACCATCTCGGGCAAGATCCGCCGCGTGGAGCTGCGCAAGCGGGCCGCCGAGGCAGGCGCCTCCGGCGGCGAATTCAGGGAGGAGCAGTTCCCTGAACTGAAGTAGGCACCCCGACCACGCAACCTACCCGAGGACAGCTCTTGGAGCGGCACCCCTGCCTGCCGAGAATGGGGTCAGCCGAGCCTTTCCCTGGAGGAGCCATGAAGTATCTCGATGACGCCCGCGATATCAAGTTCAACCTCTTCGAGTGGCTGGATCTCGACACGGTCCTCGCCGCCGAGCCCTTCCGGGAGTTCGACCGGGAGCAGCTCGGCATGGTGCTGGACGAGGCCCTGAAGGTCTGCCGGGGGAGCCTGGCCGCCTGCAACGAGGCCGGGGATCGCCTGGGCGCCCGCTTCGAGAACGGCCGCGTATCCCTGCCGGAAGGGTTCGCCACGGCCTTCCGGGACCTGGCGGAGGGTGGCTGGATCGGGCCCACCATGAACCCCGAGTACGGCGGCATGGGCCTGCCCGAGGCCGTGGGGACCGGCATCAGCGAGTTCATGATGGGCGCCAACGTGGCCCTGGGCCTCCAGGTCCTCCTCAGCCGGGGCGCGGCGCACCTCATCGAGACCTTCGGCAGCGAAACCCTCAAGCGCACCTACTGCGAGAAGATGTACACCGGTGCCTGGACGGGGACCATGTGCCTCACCGAACCCGGCGCGGGCAGCGACGTCGGCGCCTTGAGGACATCGGCCAAACGTCTTCCCGATGGAAAATACCTGATCACCGGGACCAAGTGCTTCATTTCCGCGGGCGATCATGATCTGACCCCGAACATCATTCA
>DAIDKC010000010.1 GCA_027451045.1 Holophagaceae bacterium
CCGCCTTCCGCGCCCGCCCCGGCCTCTGCCCTCCCGGTTCCCGGAGGGCCCCAGCCGACGGCCAACGCCCTTCCGAAGCCCGCCCCCGCCCCGACGTCCCGCCCTTCATCCGGCCAACCAGAACCTCCCGGGCGCCCTCGCCCGGGACCGTCCTCCGTCCCGGTCCCACCCTCTGCGGGGGCCGGGTCCGCGCACTCCGATGCGGTCCAGCCCCCCTCCGAGCCCCCGACAGCCAGGCAGGCCCCCGGAGCAGCCCCCGGGGAAGCCCCCCGGGAAGCCCCCAGGGAAGCCATTGACCAGCCCGAGCGCTTCGACGAGGGCCATCTGCAGCAGCTCCCGCCGAGCGCCCGGATGAACCTGGGGAACGTCACCCTCAGCGAGGCCATCCGCCTCTACGACTCCCATCCCGAGAAGGCCATCTACGGGTTCCGACAGGCCATCAAGGCCAACCCGTACAACGCCAATGCCCACGCCTGGCTGGCGGCCGAACTCTACAAACAGGGCCGCCTGCCCGCGTTCCGTCGGGAACTCCGGGAGGCCCGGAGCCTCGGCCTCCTGGACCAGATGAGGCAGAACCTGCGCTTCCGGATGGCCCTCAACCAGGCCCGCATGAACGGCCAGCTCCAGGGGGGCCCGGCGGAATGAAGGCCCCCCGGCCCTCCGCCCGCACCGCCCTGGAGTCCAGGCTGGGCTACGCCTTCCGGCATCCGGCCCTGCTGGAGGAGGCGCTGACCCACGCCTCCGCGGGCCGGGGGAGGGACAACCAGCGCCTGGAGTTCCTGGGGGACGCCCTGCTCAACTTCTGCGTGGCCCTGGCCATCCACCGGGAGCGTCCGGACTGGCAGGAGGGCCCCATGAGCAAGCTGCGCGGCGTGCTCGTGTGCACGGAGGCCCTGCACCAGTGGGCCCTGGACCTGGGCCTGCCCGGACTGATCGGCGCCTCGGGGCGGGCCCTGGGCGCCAAGCCCATGGCGGATGCCCTCGAGGCCCTCCTGGCGGCGGTCTTCCTGGATGTCCAGGCCTCGGGGGGGGATGGGGCCGGCCGGGTCCAGGCCCTCGTGGAGGCCCGCCACCTCCAGGCCATCCGCTCGGCGGAACCCAGCCTCTGGGCCCGCCGGGACGCCAAGACCACCCTCCAGGAGACCGCGGCCCGCAGGGGCTTCCCCCCGCCCGCCTACACCCTGCTGTCCCAGCAGGGGCCGGACCACGCCCCGAGCTTCAGGGTGCGCGTCACCACTGGACCCGACTCGGCCGAAGCGGAGGGCCCCACCCGCAAGGGGGCCGAGGTGGAAGCCGCCCGCAGGCTGCTGGATCGGTGGGACCCCTCCGCGGGCACGTGACACGTGCGTTACACTCCCTTGTCCGGGATGCCCGTGTGAAGATCTACCCCACCTTCAACCTCCAGCATGGTCACGTGGTGCCCGCCGGGCAGTCGGAGCCCTGCGCAGTGTCCCCCCTGGACCTCGTCGCCTGGGTGCTGGACCAGGGCGCCACGCGCTTCGCGCTGGTGGACGTGGATGCGGCCCAGGGATCCGGCAACAACCGCGAGCTGATCGCCCGCCTCCTCCAGTACGCCCGCTCCCAGGGACCGAAGATCTGCATCCAGGTGGCGGGGGGAGTCCGGAGTTCCGACCAGGCCCAGTTCTTCATTGACCAGGGCGCCACGTGGCTGGTGGTGGGCACCCTCCTCCACAAGTCGTCCCTGGTGGTCGAACAGCTGGTGGCGCGCTTCCAGCCCTATCTCACCGCCGCCGTGGACGCCCGGGGCGGCCAGGTGCACCGCTCGGGCTGGGCGGATGCCACCTGCATGAGCGCCACGGGGCTGGCCGCGCGGGCCAAGGCCTACGGCTTCCGCCGCCTGCTGTTCGTGGACATCCCGGAGGAGCCGGAGGCGGATCCCGATTTCGCCACGGCCCGGGCCCTGGCCCAGGCCTCGGGCCTGCCACTGATCATGGGCGGGAGCATCTCGGCCCTGGAGCACGTCGAGCAGCTCCAGACCCACGCCGGGGTGAAGGGCGCCCTCATGGACGCGCTCCAGTTCCAGCGCGATCCGCGCCTCCTGGCCTACCTCGCGGCCGCATGTGCCTGACGTGCGGGATCCGGCCGCCAGCTTTCTGGCCTCGCTGACGGAGTCCGAGCGGACCCAGTTCCGCCAGATGGCCCTCATCCGCCCCCATCTGCCCACCGAGGGGCAGTGCCGCCTGCTGGAGGGACTGTCCCGGTCCCTGGCCTCGCCGCGCCTCCTGACGCTCATGGCCCGCACACCCCACTGGCTCGCCCACTGGCCGATCCTCCTGGGCCTGGCGGAGAACGAGAGCACGCCGGAGCCCATCCGCCGCGATCTCGAGATGGTGGTGTCCCTCTTCGACCAGATGCGCGAGATGGACCTGGCGCCTCCCGAGGAGAAGGCCGAGCGGGCCGAGGCCGTGCGACAGCTCTACCAGCAGCTCCAGCCCTCCCTCAAGCCCGTGGCCAAGCTCCTCGCCAAGCAGCTCGCCAAGAGCGTCGCCGCCACCGGGACCACCCAGGAGCTGCCGCCCCTGCCCCGGGAGGAGGAGGACTGGGAATCCCTCACGGCGCCCCCCGCCCCCCAGGAGGGGGGGCTCGCCCTCGCCCGCCTCCCCCAGGGCGACCGCCTGGCCCTGGCCCGCGAGACCGTCCTCCAGGAGGAGCTGCTCGCCTGCCTGGTGGACGCCGACCCGGAGATCCGCCAGGCGGCCATGCAGAATCCCCTCGTCTCGGAGGACCTCGTCTGCCAGGCCCTCGCCCGCTGCGGCCTCCCGGAGATCTTCGAGGAGGTCTACGGCGAGGCCCGGTGGTACTTCAGGGAGCCGATCCGCCGGACCCTCCAGGAGGCCCCGGGCACCCCAGCGGAACTCTCGCGCCGGATCGGGCTGGCGCGGGAACTGGTGGAGGCGCTCGAGCGCGGCGCCGGCAGCCGGGAGGATCTGCGCCGCACCGTCAGCCTCTTCGCGCAGCTGGAGGAGGGCGAATTCCAGTTCATCACCTACTGGGCCAAGCGCCAGGCACCCCAGCTGCTGCGGGTGGTGAAGGTCTTCTACGACCGCCTCCAGCGCCGCAAGACGGGCATGCAGGGCCGCGCGGAGGAGGGGCGCTGGGCCAGCCTGGAGGAGCGGGTCTTCCTCGCCTCCCAGGGCACCCAGGAGGACCAGCTGGCCCAGGTGCTGCGCGATCCCGACCCCCAGGTGTTCGAGCTGGCCCTGGAGAATCCGGCCCTCACGCCGCGCATCCTCGCCGCGGTCCTCCCGGCCCTGGACGGCCCCCGGGCCGAGCGGGTGGCCTGCCACCGGACCTGGTGCGGCGAGCCCCTGGTGGCCGAGGGGCTGGTCCACCACCCGCAGCTGGAGGAGGGGACGGCCCTGCGCCTGCTGGACGCCCTGCCGGGCGTGAAGCCCCTGGTGGACCTCCTGCGCGACCCGCGGGTCCCCCACCTCGACCTGAAGCGCCAGGCCCTGGGGCGGCTGCGGGGCCTCTACCTGGGCATGGACGGCTCCCGCCGCCTCGCCACCCTCCGCGCCTCCGGCGGGGAGCTCATGCGCCACCTGCCGCAGGATGTGCTCCAGGACGAAGAGACCCTGCAGCTCCTGGTCTCGGACCGCCAGCTCGACCCGGGGCTGCTCCTGCGGCTCGCCCGGAACAAGCTGACGCCCCGGGGCGTCCTGGCGCGCATCGCCACCCATCCGGTGCTGATGGCCCACCCGTCCATCATGTCCGAGCTGCTGCTCAACCCCAAGACGCCCCGGGAGGCTGCGGTCCGGATCTGGGGGCTGCTGTCCGAGGCGGAACAGGGGCAGATGCTCCGGAGCCCCCACCTGCCCGCCGTCCTGAAGCACCTCGCATGAGGGTAAACGCCTCCCTCCCCCTGCCGTAGCCCACCCCGGGAGCTGCCATGCGCCGCCTGGCCCACAGACCGATGCTCGCGGCCGCGGCTGCCGTGGCCTGCCTCTGCCTGGCGCCGGCCTGCCGGTTCCGCCACCCCCTCCCGGGCTGGATCCAGGATGCGCCCGCCGACAGCGTGGCGGCCTTCTCCGGACAGGCCGGATGGATGCTGACCCACGCCAACAGCCAGGACCTGCTGGCCCGGGCGCCGGAAGCCGGCCAGGCCCTGGACCTCTTCCTCCAGAAGGCGCGCATCAACCCCGCGACGGAAACGGGGCGCCTGACCTTCCACTTCCTGGGCGTTCCGCAGCCGGGCCGCGCGGGTGCAGCGCAGGGGCTGGGCCAGGTCCTCATCCAGCTCGACCAGTTCCAGCATCCGAAGGCCCTCCTGGCTGCCCTGGCCAACGCCTTCCCCCAGGAGGGGCAGCTGCGCATGGACGGCCGGGAGTGGCCGCTCTACGTGATCCTCGACGTGGATACCCCGAAGCTCCAGGCCCACCTCCGGGCCGCCAGCGACGGACGGGGACGGATCTGGATCGGCGACCTCTCGGCCCTCCAGCGCCTGGCCTCCCGGGGCACCCTGGCCTCCCGCCCCGATGTGGCCGCAGCCGCAGCCTGGATCTCGCCCCGGGCTCCGTTCCAGGGCTACCTCCAGCCCGAGGCCCTGCTGACGGGCCTCGCCGCCAAGGCCCTGCCGGACCAGGGCGCGCTCCGGGACCTGCCCCGGGGCCTGGATGCCCTCCTCTGGAGCGTCACGCCGGGTTCGGGGCCCGGCCAGCCCAACCGCTTCGAACTGGCCCTCGCGGGTTCTCCCGAGGGCGTCGCGCGGATCACCCCCTGGATCCAGCGGCTGGTGGCAGCGGTGGCCGCCGTCCAGCCGACCCCCGGGGCCCCCGCCCCCGAGGTGATGCAGGAGAAGCGCCGCGTGGGGCTCCGGGCCACCCTGACGGACGCGCAGCTCAAGCTGGTCATGGAGAAACTGGGGCAGCCCGCCTTCTCCTTCTCCCTCTCCCCCGGATCCGCACCCGCGGCATGATCGCCCAGGACGACCCCCCGGCCCAGGCCGCTCCGCCGGACTCGCCGGAGTACTGGATGGCCCGCCTCAAGGAGGGGCACGAGGAGGCGCTGGCCCACCTGATGGCCCGGTTCGAGCGCCCCGTGTGCGCCTTCCTCCACCGCCGCCTCCAGGGGGAGCCCGGGGTGGTGGAGGAGCTGGCCCAGGAGGTTTTTCTCAAGTGCCTCCAGCATTGCCAGCGCTTCGAGGCGGGCCGCCCCGTGGCCGCCTGGCTTTTCACCCTGGCGGCTAATGCGGCGACCGACCATCTGCGTAGAAGAGGGCGGGAGGTACCCCCTTCCGAGACCTTTGACGCTCCGGACCCCCACCAGACCTCGCCCTGGGAATCCGTGGACCAGAGCCAGAGACTCCAGGCCCTTCGCGGGGCCCTGGAGGGGCTGACCCCTCGCCAGCGCGCGATGGTCCTCGCCTACTACGTCCACGAGCACCCCGTGAAGCGCATCGCCCAGGACCTGGGCTGCGCCGAAGGCACCGTCAAGGCCACCCTCTTCCAGAGCCTCCAGAAACTCCGCAAGACCCTCGGACCCCAGCCATGATCCCCCGCCACCCCAGCTCCGACGACGACGCCCGGCGCTTCGAGCTCCTGGAACGGCCCGAGTCCTGGCCGGAGGATCCCGCCCTCCAGCGGGAGCTGGCGGAACTGCTGGAACTGCATCTCGGCCTGAGCGCGCACGGGAACCGGCTCGCGGCGGAGCTGACCGCCCCGCCGCGCCCCTGGTACCGGACCTGGGGCCTGGCCTCGGCCGCCGCCCTGCTGCTGGCGGGCCTGCCGTCCCTCTTCATCGTCCAGCACACCCGCCACCTCCAGGCCCTGGCCCAGGACACCGCCCGCCTCGAGCGCCTCGCCCAGCGCCGCAGCCAGGACCGGGCCTGGATCGCCTTCTTCCAACAGAGCTCGACTCTGCTCCAGGATTTCGATGCCAACCCGGCCCTCTGCCGCAAGGGCGAGGAGGACCGCCGCCAGGAGCGCGACATGGCGAGGGTCCTGCTGGAGGCCAGCCACCAGCTCGCGGCCCAGGGTGCTCCCGATCCTGAAGCCGAGGCCACCCGGGCCAAGCTCCACGCCTGGATCGCCGAGCTGGCGCTGGAGGACGGCTGCCTGAGCACCGAGCGCGCCGACCAGCTCCGGAAGTGGGCTGCGGCCCACAACCTGGAAGGGCAGGCCCTCAAGGCCGAGCGCCACCTCAAGGAGGGCGGGGCATGAACCCGCGGGTCCTGGCGCTGCCGCCCCTCCTGGCGGCCGGCTTGGCGCCGGCGGCCCTCGCGGCGCCCCAGGGCGCCGCGGATGCCCTCTTCCAGCGGGCCCGCGACCTCCGGTTCGCCCAGCACTGGTACGACGCGGCCGCCCTCTACCGGCAGTACCTGGCCGACTACCCCAAGGCCCCCCGGGCCCCCGACGCGGCCTTCTGGCTGGCCTCCTGCCTAGAGCAGGACCAGCGCTGGGACGAGGCGGCCGCGGCCTACACCACTTTCCTGGACCGCTACCCCGACCAGAGCCTCCTGGGCCGGGAAGCCAGGCTGGACCGCGTGCGGTGCTGGGGCATCCGCCAGTGGGACAATCCCGCCGCCCAGGCGGGTCTGGTGGCGGCCCTGTCCGATCCCATGGCCGAGGTCCGCACCGCCGCCGCCCTCCAGCTGGCCCGGCGCAAGGATCCGCGGGCCATCCCGGACCTCCAGGCGGGCCTCCAGTCGGACGCCTCCTTCGACGCCTGCCGGCTCGCCCTCCTGTCCATGGGCGTCCAGCCGCAGGCGGCCTCGCCGACCCAGGGACGCTTCCTGGTGGTCCGCGTCCACGAGAAGGGCAAGAAGGACACCGTGACCATGCGCATCGCCCTGGGCCTGGCCCGGGCCGTGAGCGGCTACCTCTCCGACGCCCAGCTCAAGGAGGCCCACGCCAAGGGCATCCGCATGGACCAGCTCATGGACCGGGCCCTGGCGGCGCCCAAGGGCACCGAACTGTTCAGCCTGGATGACGGCAAGAGCACCGTGACGGTGAAGGTCGAGTGAGGGCCTTCCGCTAAGCTGGAGGTCCGAGGCCCGATTGAACTCCGTCCGCCGCTTCCTGCGCCACCACCTGAGACCCTACCTGCCGGGAGCCCTGGCGGGCGGCCTCGTCCTCACGGTGGGCAACAGCCTCCAGGCCATGATCCTCGTGGCCCTCAAGCTGCTCTTCGACCATCAGCTGAGGATGGGCGGGCAGGGGCCCGCCCAGTGGCCGCACGCGATCCAGGCCCTCACCCGCTTCCTCCCGCCGGCGGCGACCCTCCAGTCGAACATCCTCCTCATCCCCGCCCTCATCGCGGGCCTCTTCTTCATGCGGGGGCTCCTGCTCTACGGCGGTTCCGTGCTGGTGGCCCGGAGCGGCATGAAGGCCGTCAAGGACCTCCGCGAGCGCCTCTTCGACCGGGTGCTCGGCCAGGATCCCGCCTTCTTCCAGGCCAAGCCCGTGGGCGAGCTGATGAACCGCATCCTGGGCGACGTGGGACTCGTGCAGCAGCTCGTGTCCACCCAGGTGGCGGAGCTCCTGCGCCAGGTCACCATGGCGGCGGTGATGGTGGTGCTCATCGTGCGCACGGACTGGCGCCTCGCCCTAGTCCTCGTGCTCCTCTTCCCCCTGGTCTTCCTGCCCATCAAGCACATCACCCGGCTCATCCGGCGCCAGGGGCACAAGGCCCAGAGCAGCGCCGACGTGCTGCTCCAGCGCCTCAAGGAGGTGCTGTCCAACATGCGGGTGGTGAAGGCCTTCGCCCGGGAGGACTACGAGTCACGGCGCTTCCAGGACCAGAGCCAGGGGCTCTACCGCCTGGGCATGAAGGTGATCCGCATCCAGGCCCTGTCGAGCCCGATCATGGAGAGCGTCGGCGGCCTGCTGCTGGCGGGGCTCGCCCTCTACGGCGCGGCGCGGATCCGCAGCGGCGCCATGACCGGGGGCGACTTCCTCATGTTCCTGCTGGCCATCTACCAGCTCTACGACCCCATCCGGCGGCTGACCCGCATGGCCGGCGAGATGCAGATGAGCACCGTGGCCCTGGACCGCATCTTCAGCCTGCTGGACAGCGAGCCCCGGATCACGCCGCCCGCCCACCCGGCCCCGGTGCCGCCCCATCCCTCCGTCCTGCGCTTCGAGCAGGTGGCCTTCGCCTACGACCCGAAGCACCCGGTCCTGCGGGGCGTGGACCTGGAGGTGCGCAGCGGCGAGACGGTGGCCCTCGTCGGCGGCAGCGGGGGCGGCAAGACCACCCTGGCGAACCTGGTGCCCCGCTTCTTCGATCCCACGTCCGGCCGCATCACCCTGGACGGGACGGACCTCCGGGAGTTCGATCCCCGGGAGCTGCGCACCCGGATCGGCGTCGTCACCCAGGAGACGCTGCTCTTCCTCGACACGGTGCACGACAACATCGCCTACGGCATGCAGGCCAGCCGCGAGGCCGTCATCGCCGCCGCGCAGAAGGCCCACGCCCACGACTTCATCCTGGCCCTGCCCCGGGGCTACGACACCCCCCTGGCCGAGACGGGCGCCAGCCTCTCGGGCGGCCAGCGCCAGCGCATCGCCATCGCCCGGGCCCTGCTCCAGGATCCGCCCATCCTCATCCTCGACGAGGCCACCAGCGCCCTCGACACCGAGAGCGAGCGGGCCGTCCAGGCGGCCCTGGAGGCCCTCATGGAGAACCGCACCGCGCTGGTCATCGCCCACCGCCTCAGCACCATCCAGAGGGCGACCCGGATCTGCGCCCTCAAGCAGGGACGCATCGTGGAGCAGGGCACGCACGAGTCCCTGCTCGCCCGGAACGGCGAGTACGCGCGGCTGCACCGTCTGCAGTTCAGCGAGGCCTGATCCCCCCGATGCGCCGCTCGGACTTCCACTTCGACCTCCCCCCGGAGCTCGTCGCGCAGCACCCGGCGCCCGAGCGCGACGGCGCCCGGCTGCTGGTGGTGGATGCCGCCACCGGGGCATGGTCCCACCGCGGCAT
>DAIDKC010000011.1 GCA_027451045.1 Holophagaceae bacterium
CCCGTGAAGGCGCTCTACGGCTGGGGCTATGAAGGCCCGGAAGGGGAGGGCACGGGCCTCCTCAGCCTGTTCCTCGACCCCGCCACGGGCCGGGTCGTCATGGAGATCCAGGGCCGGGGAGAGCGCCTGCTGCTGCTCGAGGGGGACCGCGCCGCCGGCTACCGGGTCCAGGTGCCGCGCCAGAAGCTGGATGCCCGGGCGGCCACCCTGGCGGGCCTGCCGCTCCCCTTCCTCCCCCAGATCCCCAGCCCCGGGGCCCTGCTGGCCCTGCTGCGCCAGGGGGCGGGGCCCGGCGTCACCATCCAGAAGCAGGATGCCCTCGGCCCGGTGAAGCTCCACTGGACCGGCAAGGACCCCCAGGGCCGGACCGAGCAGGTCTGGCTCACCCGGAAGCGCTGGCAGCCCCTGGCCGCTGTCGGCACGCAGGCCTCGGAGTAGCCCCGGCGCCCCGCGGGGCATCGGGCCCCCGGGGGCGCGAACCGGACTTTTCTTGGGCTTTCGGGGCCCCGGCCGATAAGCCTCCCGGAGTCGGACCATGGATCGTGGCAGTTTCCTGGGCGTGCTGCTGGGCTTCCTCCTGCTGGGAGTGGCCATCGGCTTCGGGCCGAATCCCCGGATCTTCTTCAATCCGCCGAGCACCATGGTGGTCATCGGAGGGGTGATCGCCGCGACGCTGATCCGCTTCCCGCTGGACCACGTGCGCTATGCCTTCTCCATCGCCTCGCGGGCCTTCTTCACGCGCACGCCGGAGACCCAGGACGTGATCGGGGAGATCGTCGGCCTGTCCCAGCGGGCCCGGCGGGAGGGCCTGCTGAACCTGGAGAAGTACCTGGATGTGGAGGGCTTCCTCGCCAAGGGCCTCCGGATGGTGGTGGACCGCGCCGGGCGGGACCACATCCGCGAGGTGTTGGGCCAGGAACTCCGGGCCACCCAGGAGCGCCACCACCAGGGGCAGGAGATCTTCCGGTTCATCGCCCTTTCCGCGCCGTCCTTCGGCATGGTGGGCACGCTGATCGGGATGGTGCAGCTCTTCGCGAGCATCAAGGACCCCTCCCACATCGGCGGCGCCATGGCCCTGTCCCTGCTCTCCACCCTCTACGGAGCGGTCATCGCCTACCTGCTGGCCATCCCCATCGCCGGCAAGCTGGAGGTCCGCAGCCGCGAGGAGATGCAGCTCAAGCAGATCATGATGGAAGGGATCATGGGCATCGAGGCGGAGCTCAATCCCTCCATCCTGGAGGCCCAGCTCAAGGCATTCCTCGCCCCGAGGGACAGGGATCGGGGGAGGGGCTGAGTGGGCAACCAGGCGCCCATCCGCTTCGCCCGCCGCAAGGCGGACCTGGAGTCGCTGTGGCTGGTGACCTTCGCGGACCTGATGGTGCAGCTCATGGCCTTCTTCGCGCTGCTCTACTCGTTCTCCGCCCATGACACCGCCAAGCTCCAGCAGGCGGTCCAGTCCATCCAGAAGGCCCTGGGCGTGAAGCCCGCCATGGCGGGCGCCGGCGTCCTGCCGGGAGGGCCGGGCGTCGCCCCGGGCAGCGCGCCGGATGTGGACCGGCTGCTGAACGATCTCCAGGCTGAGCCGGGGCGGAAGGTCGGCGCGGAACTCCGCGTGGTGAGCTTCGAGGGGTCCCTGCTCTTCCACGAGGGCAGCTCGGCGCTGACGCCGGGGAGCGACGTGCTCCTGGTCCGGGTCTTCCAGCTCATCCAGAAGTACCCAGGCTTCACGGTGGTGTGCGAAGGCTGTGCGGCCCCGGGCGAGAAGGGGCCCGGCGGGGATGCCCTCGCCCTGAGCGCCGAGCGGGCGGAGGTGGTCTGGCGCTACCTCAGGGATCTGGGCGTGCCGCCCGCGCGCCTGGTGGTCGAGGCCCGGGGGGATACCCGGATCGTGGGCGACCCGACGACGCCCGAGGGGCGGGCGCTCCAGCGCCGGGTCGTCTTCCGGTTCCAGCGGGTCGCCACCCGGTAGCCCGGTTCCCGGCTCAGGCCTTGCCGTCGGGATCCAGGTCGAAGAGGAACTTCGCCGCCTCGGCGCGCTCGAGCCGGAGGGCGGGATCCTTCTCCTCCTTGAGGGCCTCCGTGGGGCGGCGGAGGAGCGAGCGGACCATGGACTGGGCCATCAGGCGGATCCGCTCCCGGTCCTGGGGTGGGATGTGGCTCAGCTTCTCGAGGGCGGCGTCGAACTCCGCCGCCCGGATGGCTTCGAACTTCCGGCGCAGGGCGGTGATGGTGGGCACCACGGCGAGGGAGCCGAACCAGGCGAGGAAGTCCTCCAGCTCCTCCTCCAGGATCGCCATGGCGGGCACGATCTCCCGCTGGCGCTCCTGCCGGTTCCGCTCCGCGATCTCCTGGAGGTCGTCCACCGCATAGAGGAAGGCGTTGTCCAGGTCGCCCACCTGGGGGTCCACGTTCCGGGGGATGCCGAGGTCCAGGAAGAAGAGGGGCTGGCCCCGGCGCTGGGCCACGGCCCGGTGGACCTCATCCTTGCGGATGACAGGCTCGGTGGAGGCGGTGGCGCTCACCACCACGTCGGCCTTGGGCAGCCGCGCGGCCAGTTCCTCCCAGGGATAGGCCTGTCCGCCCCGAGCACACAGGGCCTGGGCCCGCTCGAACGTGCGGTTCACCACCTCGATGTGCTTCGCGCCCCGGGCCAGGAGCAGATCGTAGAAGATGGAGCTGGTCTCCCCGGCGCCCAGGATGAGGAAACGGCGGGGCGCCAGGTCTTCGTAGATCTTCTGGGCCAGCTCGATGGCCACCCCCGGGATGGAGATGGGGCGGGAATTCAGGCTCGTCTCGTTGCGGACGCGCTTGCCGGCCTCCAGGGCCTTCTGGAAAAGCCGGTTGAGCACATTGCGGGTGAGGCCGGCATTGGAGGCGAAGCGGAAGGCCTCCCGCACCTGCCCGAGGATCTGGTGCTCTCCCAGGGCGAGGGATTCCAGGCCGGACGCCACCCGGAAGAGGTGGCGCACCGCATCGGCTCCCATGTGGCGGAACCCGGCTGCCTCCACTTCCCCCCGGGGCACGCCGTGGAAGTCCGCGACGAAGGCGGCCAGGGCCTGAAGGGGATCGCCCTCCACCGGGGCAGTGCCACGCAGGCCGTACAGTTCCGTGCGATTGCAGGTGGAGACGACCACTCCTTCGGCCAGCAGGCCTTCCTCGCGAAGCCTCTGGACGGCCTCCTCGATACGCTCGGGAGTGAAGGCCAAGCGTTCCCGCAGTTCCACGGGCGTTTGCCGGAAATCCCAACCTACCAGCAGCAGCGGTGATTCGTCAGGGTGGCTCAACGGAACACGTGCTCCTGCGTGATGAAGAGGTTCACGATGGTGTACGAGAACAGCATCAGGAAATAGCCGCCTATGGAGAGCCACGCGATCCGGCGGCCGCTCCAGCTGAACAGGCGCCCCGCCAGGAGGCAGAGCACGTAGACCGCGATCAGCAGGAGCGTGACGAAGACCTTGGGATCCCAGACGGTGGCCCAGTTCGTGTCGGCGCGGATGAACCCGAGGATGGTGGCGACCCCGATGGAGACCACCCCGATGCCGATGGAGGTGTGGTGCATGCGGGAGAGGACGTCGAGGGCGGGGAGTCGGGAGAAGAGCAGCCCGATCTTCCGCTTGTGGAGCTGGTGGAGCTGGATCAGGTAGAGCTGGGCCAGCACGAAGGAAAGGGTGAAGGCCGCGTACCCGAGGATGGCGAGGGTGACGTGGAAGGCGAATTCCGAGCCCGTCAGGCGGGGATCCGGGGGCAGCGGATGGGCGGGCTGGGTGGCGAGGGATACGGCCAGGAAGAGGATGGCCACCGGCAGCAGGAAGGGGCCGGTGGAGCTCTCCCGGTGCCTCAGGCGGAGGATGCCGTAGGATCCGGCCACCATCCAGGCGAAGAGGGACATGGAGGCGGACCAGTCCCGGTAGGGAACCGTGTGGGTGATGCGCCCGCCGATCTCGAGGGCCAGGAAGTGCACGAGGAAGCCCGTACCCAGCATCACCTTGGCGGCAATGCCATGGGCGGCCTTCTCGCGGCGCAGGTGCGCGATGGAGAAGGCCTCGGCTCCCAGGTACAGGAGCAACGCCAAGCCGCTGAGGAGGAGCGAGACGACCATGACCTTAGATGATAGCGGCATCCCCCGACCGGTGGGCATCCAGCGTTTCCCGCACCATCCGGGCGAGATCCTGGATCCGGAAGGGCTTCTGGAGGAAGCGGAACTCCCCCTCCAGCAGGCCCCGCCTGGCCATCACGTCCCCCGTGTACCCGGACATGAAGAGCGCCTGGATGCCGGGGCGGAGGGCCGCGACCCGCGCCTGCAGCTCCTTGCCGTTGATGCTCGGCATCACCACATCCGTGAGGAGGAGGTGGATGGGCCCCGGATGTTCCTGGGCCATGCGGCAGACATCCATGGGGCTGTTGGAGGCGAGCACCGTGTAGCCCTGGGCCTCCAGGGCGTTCCTGAGCACCTCGAGCATGATGGGTTCGTCCTCGGCCACGAGGAGGGTCTCGTTGCCGTGGGGCAGGCCCCGGGCCGGAACGGGCGCCTCCGCGATGTCCGCCTCCAGGCAGCGGGGCAGGTACACCGTCAGGGAGGTCCCGATGCCCGGCTGGCTGGAGGCGGAGACGGTGCCTCCGTTCTGCTTGACGATGCCGTAGACGATGGACAGTCCCAGGCCCGTGCCTTTGCCCTCCCCCTTGGTGGTGAAGTACGGCTCGAAGATGCGCTCGAGGGTGGCGGGTGCCATGCCGCAGCCGGTGTCGCTGATGGTGAGCTGCACATAGTCCCCCGGGGCGAGTTCTCCCGCCAGCCCCGGGGCGTCCTCCGGCACATGGAGGTTGGCCGTCTCGATGCAGATGCTCCCGGCGTCCTGGATGGCATCCCGGGCATTGATGACCAGATTGGCCAGGACCTGGCTGAGCTGGGAGGGATCCATGCGGATGGGCCAGACGTCCGGGGCGGCCGTGAAGGTCAGGTCAATGTTCTCCCCGATGAGCCGCCGCATCAGCTTCAGGTTCTCGCCGATGGCCTCGTTGGAGAGGAGGTGCCGCGGCTGGGCGGGCTGCTTGCGGGAGAAGGCCAGGAGCTGCCGCGTGAGATCCGCCGAGCGCTCGGCGGCCTGCTGGATGTCCCGCAGGCGCTTCCGGCTCTCCTCGGGCAGGCCGGGCACAGCCAGGCACATGTCGGTATTCAGCAGGATCACGTTCAGCATGTTGTTGAAGTCGTGGGCCACGCCACCGGCAAGGCGGCCCACCGCCTCCATTTTCTGGGACTGGCGGAGGTCCGCTTCCACGCGCTTGGACCCGGTGATGTCCTGCATGATCTCGATGAAGTGCGTGGTCTCGCCCCGCTCGCCTCGCACGGGCGTGATGGTGGTCTTGGTGGTCCGGAGGCTGCCGTCGTCATGGCGATTGACGATCTCGCCCTCCCAGGGGTGGCCCGACATCAGGGTGTGCCAGAGGCGGTCGAAGAAGGCCGGATCCTGGGAATTGCGCCGCAGGTCCCGGAGGCTCCGGCCCACCAGCGCATCGGGGGCGAGCCCCGAGATCGCCGAGAAGGAGGCGTTGGCCCATTCCACGACGCCCTGGCTGTCGGTGATGGCGATGCCGTCCGCGGCGGCCTCCAGGGCGGCCTCCTTGATCCTGAGCAGGGCTTCCGCCTCCTTCAGGGCGGCCATCTGCTTGATGACCTCGCCGTGGCGCTTGTCGAGCTTCTGGACCAGCCGCTCGTTGTACAGCTTGAGGAACGCGCGCTCCTCCAGGGGCGACGTGGCGGGGGGCTGGAGGCCGCCCTGCCGCGCCCGGTCCAGTACCCGCTCGATCTGGATCAGGAACGCCTCGGGTTCCATGGGTTTGCGGAGGTATTCGGCGGCGCCCATGGCAAGGCCGAGCTGTTCGTCCTCCTCCGTCTGGTAGGTGGCGGTGTAGAAGACGAAGGGGACGGCCCTGAGCGAAGGGTCCTGCATCCATGCCCGGCAGAGTCCGTACCCGTCCAGCACCGGCATCAGGATGTCCGAGATCACCAGGTCGGGGGCGTTGGCCTGGGCCAGCGCCAGGGCCTCCTGGCCGTTGCCCGCCAGGAGGGTCCGGTGGCCGCGGCTTTCCAGCAGGACCTTCAGGAGCTGGAGGTTCGAGGGTTCGTCGTCAACGAGGAGGATGAGCATGGAAGACTCCTCCGGACCTGCCGGGTGCGGCAACCGGGGCCGATGGCTACAGGTAGGCGTGGATGGTGCTCGAGAAGGTATCGGGATTGAGGGGCTTCTCCAGGTACTCGGTGAAGCCTTCGAGCAGGGCCCGCTCGCGGTCTCCGGCCATGGCGTAGCTGGTGACGGCCACGATGGGCGTCGAGGCGGTGCGGGGCAGGGCCCGCAGGGCCTTGACCACCTGGTACCCGTCCATGCCCGGAAGCTGGATGTCCAGGAGGATGAGGTCGAAGGTCTCCTCCTGGGCGGCGCGGATGCCCGCGGGGCCGTCCGTGACGGTGTGCAGGTCCACCGCCAGGGGGCCGAGGAGCATCTTCACCAGCAGGAGGTTGTCCGGATTGTCTTCGATGACGAGGATGCGCTTCATGTCGCGGGCTCCGGTGCGGTCAGGGGGAGTGTGAAGGTGAAGACGCTGCCTTCGCCCAGGCGGCTCTCCACGGTGATGTTCCCGTCCATGAGACGGGCCAGGCGGCGGCTGAGGGCGAGGCCGAGGCCGGTCCCCTCGCTCCGGCGGGCCAGGCCGCTGTCGAGCTGCACGAACTCGCGGAAGAGGCGGGGGAGATCCGCGTCCGCAATCCCCGGTCCGGTGTCCTGGACCGAGATCCGTACCCATTCCTGTTCAAGCGCCAGCGCCAGGGCTACACCCCCCTGCTCGGTGAACTTGACGGCGTTCCCAAGCAGGTTGAGGAGCACCTGGGACACGCGCCGCCGGTCCCCGGTCCATGCCAGGGTCTCCACGGCGAATCGGGTCTCCAGGGCCAGCTGCTTCTGGGCGGCCAGAGGCGCCACGGCTTCCACTGCTTCCCGCAGGGTCTGCACCAGGTCAAAGGGCTGGCGGGAGAAGCGGACCTCCCCGGCTTCGATCTTGGAGAGGTCCAGCACGTCGTTGATGAGGTCCAGCAGGTGGCGTCCGTTCCGCTGCACGATGCGCAGGGGCTCCACCTGCTGGGGGGACAGTTCGCCCAGCAGGCCGCCCAGCAGGACCCCGGTGAACCCGATCACCGAGTTCAGGGGGGTCCGGAGTTCGTGGGACATGGCGGCCAGGAAGGCCGACTTGGCCCGATCCGCGGCCTCGGCATGCTCGACGGCCAGCGCCAGGTCCTCGTTGGCCTCGCGCAGCAGGGCGGTGCGCTCCGCGACACGCTGCTCCAGCTCCGCTGCCCTGGCATGGAGCTGCTCGTGGAGGAGGGCGTTGTGGAGGCCGGTCGCCACCTGATCCGCCAGGGTCTCCAGGAAGACCGCTTCCCGCTGGAAGTCCCGGGGGGTCAGCGAGGCCAGGCCCAGGACGCCGAAGGACGCCCCTCCGGTCCGCAAGGGCAGTGCGGCGAGGGAAGTCCATTCCGCGCAGGAGGGCTCCGGGCCGCGGGTGTCCGCGCGGAGGTCCGGGAGGTAGGCCGCCTGTCCCTCCCGGCTCGCCAGGTTGCGGATGCATGCCTCCAGGACCCGGGGGTCCGGCATGGGCGCCGCTCGCGGGCGCCCGGGCGCCCGGGCCGAGGCCGTCTGCTTCCCCGGGTCGCCCTCGTCCAGGCTGATCAGGGCCAGGTCCGGGGCCACGGCCGCCGCCACGTGGTCCACCGCCGCATTCACCCGGGCGGCCAGGTCCATGGGGGCGTTGAGGCTCGTCCCGAGGGCGTTCAGGGCGGCGAGCTGGATGGCCCGGTTCCGCAGGTCGTCCTCGATCTGCCGGCGGTTCTGGACGGAGGCCGCGAGGGCCAGGGACGTCATGGCCAGCGTGCCGAGGAGCCCCTGCTGCATGAGCAGGGCAAAGGAGGCCGGACCTTCCAGGGAGAAGGGGCCGCCTCCCGTCACGGCGCTGCCGACGGCCATGGCCGAAAGCAGCGCTGTCAGGGCGGCGGTGTAGAAGGAGCCCAGCCGGACGGCTGCCAGCACCAGCAGGGGGAGCAGGATGAAGGTCCGGTCCGGAGGATGGGCGCAGATCCTGAACCAGAGCAGGGCGAGGAGGGCTGCCGCCAGGAGGGCTTCCAGATGGGTGCGCCGGGGGAGGGCTGCGATCTGGGGACGGACGAAGGTGAGCAGCAGGGGCGTCACCACCAGGGCCCCCATCCCGTCCCCGATCCACCAGGTCAGCCCGACCGTGGGGAAGGCGTCCCAGTGCCCCGTGGCGGTGCAGAAGGCGGTGGTGCCCACCAGGGCCCCCAGGGCCGTGCTGGCGATGGCAGCGGCCCCAATGTAGGTGAGCACCCAGGAGCCCGATTCGAAAGGCTCCTGGGTGCCGGAGCCCCGCGCCACCAGGAAGCCGGCCGCCAGGGCCTCGGCGGTGTTGCCCGCCGCCGTCGCCAGGGCCACCCCGAGGAGGGAGAGGACCGGGAGGCCCAGGGGGGCCATCTGGAACAGGTTGGCGACGAAGGCGCCCAGGGCGATGCCCGGCCAGACCCGGGGTCCGAAGCGGAAGACCGCCGCCAGGGCGAGCCCCGTGGGGACCCAGACGGCCGTGGCATTGGTTCCGGGCGCCGCCAGGCGGAAGCAGAGCAGCGCGGTGGCGGCGTAGGCGAGCGCGAGCCCCCCCAGGAGCCCGAAGCTCGGCGAGGGGGTGGGCGTGGACCGGAGGTGGGGCATGGCGCGCCGGGGAAGCCAGTCTGTGGAGGATTGCGTCTCAAGCTGTAGGGTGCCGGGGGGGCGGCAGGAAGTCCAGCCGCGAGAAGGCAGGGCGGCGCGGCGGGACCGCGGGGGTCCACCGGATGCAGCTTCCCCGGCTCACCCGGGGCGGGAGGGCCGTCAGCGCTTCGGGGGCCGGGCAGGGAGCTTCAGGGTGACGCGCACCTTCATGCGTCCCGATGCGTCCGTGGCCAGGACCGCCCAGGACAGGGGGCCGCTGCGCCCCTTGGGGTTCTCCCCGGGACCCAGGTTGAACGCCGCATCGTCGAGCTGCCAGCGGCCGCAGGGGAAGCGCGGCTTGGGGGGCTTGGGCGTGCCGGGATGGGCGTCCACCACGTGCACCGCGCCCTTGGGGACGTCCGGGCTCAGCTTCGAGGGATCTACGAGGGCTACCACCAGGCCCTGGTACCCCGGTCCGAACCGCCCGCCCACACGCCCGCGGTCGAAGCCCCAGGGACGCCGGACCTCCAGGCTCCAGAAGCGGCCCTTGCGGCGGGGATCCGGGACGGTGACCCACTGGGGGTCGGGGTGGGGACCGGCCTCCGGCGCCCGCGCCACGGGCCGGATCCAGCCCTCCCAGCTGCGGCCCTTCACAGCCAGGTGGGTGATGTCCTCGCGGTAGCGCCCCCGGTACCAGAGGCTCGAGAGGATCCAGGCCAGGGGATGGGAGGGGCTGTAGCCGGTGTCGTCCACCCAGGGGCCGTGGCCGGGGTGGTCGCGGTCCCAGCCGCGGTACTGGCCGGCGTCCATCAGGTCCCAGATGCCCGCGGTCATGGGATGGTCGCAGTCGAGGTAGAGGTCGTCCACGGACTCCTCGCCCATGGCGTGGAAGGCCTCGTGGACGATGTTGCCCAGGGGCGAGGCCTCGGGGAACAGCACCACCGGCCAGCGGTGGTAGGGATCCCAGGGCAGGGGCATGAGCCAGGTGTCTGCCCGGAGGTCCGTGTCCCGGGCCGTGAGGGTTTCGGGATCGCCGGCGGTGACGATCCAGAGGTGGTCGGGCTTCCCGTCGGGGTGGAGGGCGCCGGTGGCGTTGTCCACGCGGTCGCATCCGGGCGGGATGTGGCCGTGGATCCGCTTGAGCACCCACGTCACCATGTCGGCCTTGCGGTCATCGGAGCGGGGAGGCGGGAAGGCGCCGGTGCGGAAATGGAGGATCCGGCCCTCCACCAGCGACAGAGCGCCCTTCGAGACCTCGTAGAGGTAGTTGGCGGCACTCGCCACATCGGGACGCCGGGAGAAGAGCAGCTGCCGAAGGGCCGCGTCGGACACCCGGTCGGGCTGGTCGTTGAAGGCGAGGCGCACCACCAGTACGGATTCCGTGTGGTGGAAGGGCTCGGGGGTCAGGACGATGTCCCGGCGCCAGTCCGCGGCCGGCACCAGATCCCGGTGCCAGCCGTCCTTCTCCACAGCCAGGACGGTGTCGGAAGGGGCCAGATCCAGGCGGAAGCGGCCCTCGGCATCCGTCGTGGCTTCGGGAGGGTCGAGGTCGGGGGACACCCGGGGCTGGCGGTCGGGGTAGATCCTCACCCCCGGGATGCCCCGGTGGCCGTCCGTGACGCGGCCCTCCACCTCCACGCCCCGCAGCCGGGGACCCGCGAGCAGCAGGCCCGCCGCGAGGAATCCCGCGAGTCGCGCGCGGATCATCATGCGGAGGGAAGCAGCTTCTGAAGCTGGGCCAGGCGGGCCATGAGGGCCACGCGGCGGCGGGTCTCGGGGGCCACGAGCGGCTTCTCGAGAGCGTCGGCCAGGGCATCCCGGTGCTTGGACCAGAGCTCCAGCTCGCCCGGCCCGTGCAGGAGGAGGATGGGCATCCCGGTGAGCTCCTCCGCCTGGTGGATGGCGGCCACGAGGGTCTGGGCACTGCCGTCCAGGAGCTCCGTGTCCAGCACCAGCACATCCGGCCGGTGGGCGAGGATCTGGGCCCGGGCCTGGCTCTCGCCCTGGGCCTCGTGGAAGACGGCCTGGTCCTTCCCGAAATGGTTCTCCACCTGGGTCCGGACCAGGGGGCTGCCCGAGGCCACCAGCACCCGGGGGCGGACGGGCTGCGGCCCGCCCAGGGCCCGCGCCAGGTCCCGGATGCGGAGATGGGTCTGGACCCGCACCTGCAGCAGGAGGGTGGAGGCCGGCTTGCGCAGGAAGTCGTCGGCACCCGCGGCATAGCTCCGGTCCTTGGCATCCCGGCTGAGGGCCGTGAGGACGATCACCGGGATGTCCGCTGTGCGGGAGTCCGCCTTGATCGCCTCGCAGGCCTTGAAGCCGTCCATCGAGGGCATGACCACGTCCATGATGACCAGGTCGGGGAGGCTCTCCCGGAGGCGATCCAGGGCTTCCTGGCCGTTCGCCGCGGAAAGGAGGCGGTGCCCCAGCGGCTGGAGCTGGGCTTCCAGCTGGCGCCTCTGGAGGGCGTTGTCCTCCACCATCAGGATGGCCATGGGGGATCGGTTCGCGTCCAAGCGGACTCCTCGCACTCGTCTTCCGAGGGTAGAAGCCCCCCCGCTCCGGATCAACCTCGGGTTGGGGCGGGGGATGCGGCGACACTGCGGCTCGGCTGGAGGCCGGGGGCGCGGTACAATGGCCGGTTCGAGGTTCCGCATTGGCCGATCCCAAGCTCATCCGCAATTTTTCCATCGTCGCTCATATTGACCACGGCAAGTCCACGCTGGCGGATCGCCTGCTGGAGCTGACCAAGACCGTGGCCCAGCGCGACATGCAGGAGCAGATCCTCGACGACATGGAGCTCGAGCGGGAACGCGGCATCACCATCAAGGCGCACGCGGTGACCCTGAAGTACGCCGCCCTCGACGGGCAGACCTACGTCCTGAACCTCATTGACACCCCGGGCCACGTGGACTTTACCTACGAGGTGAGCCGCAGTCTCGCCGCCTGCGAGGGCGCCGTCCTCGTCGTGGACGCCACCCAGGGGGTGGAGGCGCAGACCCTGGCCAACACCTACCTGGCCCTGGAGAACGGCCTGGAGGTCTTCCCGGTGCTGAACAAGACAGACCTGCCCAGCGCCGATCCCGAGAGGGTGCTGGAGCAGATCGACACCGTGATCGGCCTGGTGGACACGGCCCACGCCGTGAACGTGAGCGCCAAGACGGGCCAGAACTGTGATCGGGTGCTGGAGCAGATCATCCGGTGCATCCCCGCGCCCCAGGGGGATCCCGCCGCACCGCTCCAGGCCCTCGTCTTCGACTGCTACTACGATTCCTACCGGGGCGTGGTGAGCCTGCTGCGCGTGGTGAACGGGACGCTCCGGGCGGGCGATCAGATCCGGTTCATGGCCACGGGAAGCGAGTACCGTGTGGACGAGATCGGCATCTTCGATCCCAAGATGGACAAGCAGGAAGCCCTCTCCGTGGGCGAGGTGGGCTACCTGGTGGCGAGCATCAAGCAGCTCTCGGACGTCAGGGTGGGCGACACGGTCACCCACGCGGTGACCAACACGACCAAGCCCGCCACCGAGATGCTGAAGGGCTTCAAGGAGATCCAGCCCGTGGTCTTCGCGGGCATCTTCCCTACGTCCAGCGACGACTTCGAGGACCTGCGCAGCGCCATGGAGAAGCTGCGCCTCAACGACAGCAGCTTCACCTACGAGCCGGAAACCTCCACTGCCCTCGGCTTCGGCTTCCGGTGCGGCTTCCTGGGGCTGCTCCACATGGAGATCGTCCAGGAGCGGCTGGAGCGGGAATTCGACCTCGACCTCATCACCACCGCGCCCAGCGTGCGCTACCACGTGCACCTGACCGACGGATCCGAGGCCTCCGTGGACAACCCCTCGAAGCTGCCGCCCCTCCAGAAGATCGCGAGGATCGAGGAGCCCATCATCGAGGCCACCATCCTCACCCGCACCGACTTCGTGGGCGGCCTGCTGAAGCTCTGCGAGGAGCGGCGAGGCATCCAGCAGAAGCTGGAGTACGTGAGCCAGGATCGCGTGATGCTCGTCTACGAGCTGCCCCTCAACGAGGTGGTGCTGGACTTCTACGACAAGCTCAAGTCCATCTCCAAGGGCTACGCCAGCTTCGACTACCACATGAAGCACTACACGGAGTCCGACCTGGTGAAGATGGACATCCTGGTGAACGGCGATCCCATTGATGCCCTCTCCATCCTCGTGCATCGCTCCAAGAGCCAGACTCTGGGCCTGGCGCTCTGCCAGAAGATGAAGGACGTGATCCCCCAGCAGCTCTTCGACGTGGCCATCCAGGCCGCCATCGGGAGCAAGATCATCGCCCGCACCAACGTGAAGGCCCGCCGCAAGGATGTGCTCGCCAAGTGCTACGGCGGCGACATCACCCGCAAGAAGAAGCTCCTGAACAAGCAGAAGGAAGGCAAGAAGCGGATGAAGGCCATCGGCAACGTGGAGATTCCGCAGGAGGCCTTCCTGGCGATCCTGAAGGTCGAGAACTAGCAGCCTGAATGTCCCCGATGGCCCGCCACCCGGATGAGGCCGGAGCAGGAGCGGAGGCCCACCGCGCGCGGAGCGCGTGACCCCTGGAGGGGCGAGGCCCAGGGAGGCTCCGACTCTGCGAGCTCAGCGAGCAGGAGCGGGGCATCAATATGACCCGCGTCAGGCGGAGGGCCGAGTGAAGGCCATCGGCAACGTGGAGATTCCGCAGGAGGCCTTCCTGGCGATCCTGAAGGTGGAGACCTAGCCGATCTGGTCGTCGTCCTTGAGTTCGCCGGACTCGATGAGGTTGGCCAGGAGGCGCTGGAGCTCGTCCTGGCCCACGATGCCCCGGCGCTGGAAGAGGCGGATGAGGCCCAGCACCAGTGTCCGTGTATGGTAGGTCTCCAGCTTGCGGAGGATGGGCTCCCGGGTCCGGCTGTGGATCAGGTCCGCGCTCGGCGGGGGCGGAGCGGGCGCCTGCGGGGGGACCGCCGGGTCGAAGAGGCCGAAGGGATCAATCTGGATGGGCTGGGTCCGGGTGGAGGGGCCGTCGAAGAAGGGGTCCG
>DAIDKC010000012.1 GCA_027451045.1 Holophagaceae bacterium
GTGGCCTTCAGCGAGTTCCAGCACGCCGTGAAGTCGTGGGGGACGGACCGGCGCGTGGTGGTCAAGTTCCAGGTGCCGGAGACGAAGGATGGCGCCGCAGCCCTGTTCGCGGAGTCCTTCTACTTCGTGACCAACCGCAGCGATGCGCCGGCCTCGGTGGTGGAGCACTACCTGAACCGGGGCGAGGCGGAGCGGCGGTTCGGGGAATTCGTGGCAGCCTTCGAGCCCACCTTCCGCCATGCCGAGATGGCCAAGAACGAAGTCTGGGCACAGTTTCTGGCCCTGGCGCACAACACGCTGGTGGACCTGAGGGCCAAGGTGGACGGCGGCGAGGATCTGAAGCCCCGCCCGAAGCTGAAGGCCCTGAAGGGCGAAGGGGGGTGGTCCGTGCTGGCCACGACATTCACCCTGGCCCGCGTGAAACCCAGCCTCGTGCGTTTCCGGGCCTTCGCCCTGAAGCTCGCCAGCACCGCCCTGGAACATGCCCGCAGCCAGTGGCTCCGCCTCGCCCCCCAGCACCTCAAGCCTGCCTGGGCCACCACCCTGATCGAGGGCTGAAGCGCCCCACCCCAAGGCCAACCCCACAGCGACCCGAACCCGAATCCTCACCCCCGCAGCCGAAGGCCTGTCGCATGACCTTGCCCACCAGCCTCCACACCAGCGCAGAATCCCAGGAAAGCCCCTCCACCAAGGGCATCAGCCGGTTGCGCTTAGGTCAGGTTGACACCTTCATCCTCCCTGGGTGCAGCTCAATCATGCGGCATTATTTAAGACGTCTTGTTTGGCAAGTTCTTTGCATTCTTTACACCTCCTCTTGCAAAGGCCCACATCAAGGAGGACCACCGTGGGAAAAATAATATTACTTGTCGCCCTTATTTTCGGGGCTCCCAACTCGTTATCCGCTCATAAACGCCACGGGATCGGCATCCAACAGAAGTCCATGGATGGGTGCGGATTCATGTGGTACGACGAGACGACTTCTGAATGGGTATGCCTCGATGGAAACAGCGACAGCGGGGCAACCGCAGGATATGACTGCAAGCAGCCCAATAAACCGGCCTATGAGACATGCGTATGTGATTGCGATAAAAAATATAACAATAAAGATCCTTTGTCGTACGAAAAACTAAAAGCATGCATTCTTGAATGTTCTAAGCATGACAATACGTGAGGTTTTGAGGTGAAAGTTAAAGCGCTGACTTGCCTATTATTTTTCTCATTTTCATTTGCCTTTGGGCAGACGAGCGTCGAGTATCCTCATTGGCGTCATCTTCAGCAGGTGTGGGAAGACGGGAAGCTTTATATTCTGGATAGTGTAAGGAATAGGATTTACCTAGAGGGCAATAACGGTGACAGCATGAGCCTCCCGCTCCCCTCGGGGTCACTCGGGGCTTTCTATTCCGGTGGTCAGTATACTTCTGTCAATACTGTAAAGAATAGCCCCCAATTAATAGGGGTATTCACTTCAACTAACGGCCAATCTTGGGTTTTTAAGGGTGAATCAACCATCGACAATGGATTCCCTATCTTTCTAGCAAAGACGAGCATTAATAAATTGTATTTGGGCGTTAATGCGGCGAGCGGGTTCCATGATGGAGGCAAGACTTCCTTCTTCTCCTGGTGGAAAGAAGATGTTAACGGCATTTTGAAGTTTGACCAGCTCATCCCGCTGGATTGCGAAGGGCCCATATTCACCCCGGCAGGCATTCAGGGGAATGAACTCTGCAGGCTGCGGCCTGATCATGGGGCCCTCTCGCCATTCCTTGACTACCCCATCAGATTCCCTGGCGGCTTCCTCCTGGTGTCCTTCCAAAGCGGACTCATGTGGGTCCTGACTGAAGTTCCATACAGATTCCGGTCATAGAGGCAGTGCTGGTCTGGGTTTGTTTTGATTTGAGGTTGCACGATGTAGACAGAATTGGCCCTTGACCTCTACGCCACGGAGCCTATGTTCAAGGTCATGAGCCTGTCCGACCTCTCTGTCCATGTCGCCACGATCACCAAGAAAGTCGGCGACAAGGTCTACCGATCCCACCTGCTTCGTCATTCATTCCGTGAGGATGGACGAGTCCAGAACCGTACGGTGGCGAATCTCTCTATGCTTCCAGACGCTGCTGTGGAGGCGCTGCGCCTGGCATTGAAGGGGGAGGTGCTTGCCCCCGTGGCAGAGCAGGTCGAACTGGCGTTCGTGCGCCCCCACGGCCATGTGGCAGCGGTGGTGGGGACGATGCGGGAGTTGGGGTTCGACCGGATCTTTGCCACACGCAAGAGCCGGGAGAAGGATCTGGCGATGGCGCTGGTGGCGGGTCGCGTCCTGCATCCGGGGAGCAAGCTGTCGTTGTCGGGGCTGCTGGCGGAGGGCAGCCGGTCCTCCACGCTGGGGCAGGTGCTGGGCGTGGAGGGGGCAGACGAGAACGAGCTGTATGGGGCCATGGACTGGCTGGTGGCGAGGCAGGGCAAGATCGAGGATGCCCTGGCCAGGCGTCACCTCACGAACGGCTGCCTGGTGCTCTACGACGTGTCGTCGTCCTACCTGGAGGGGAAGCACTGCCCGCTGGCGCGATTCGGGTATTCGCGGGATCACCGTTCTGATCGCATGCAGATCACCTACGGGCTGCTCTGCAACTCGGAGGGCTGCCCCGTGGCGGTGGAGGTGTTCGAGGGGAACACCAACGACCACCAGACCGTGGCCAGGCAGGTTCAGAAGCTGAAGGGCCGGTTCGGGCTGGCGCATGTGGTGCTGGTAGGGGACCGCGGCATGGTGTCGGAGACGACCATCCGGCAGGAACTGGAGCCGCTGGGCCTGGACTGGGTGACGGCGCTGAAGGAGGCGAGTGTCCGCAAGCTGGCCGAAGCACGGGTGATCACGCCCAGCCTGTTCGACACGGAGCGGATGGCGGAGATCCAGCACCCGGACTTCCCCGGCGAGCGGCTCATCGCCTGCTTCAATCCCTACACGCAGGCCCGCAGCGTGAGGCGCCGGGAGGAACTGCTCCAGACCACGGAGCGGCACCTCCAGAAGGTTCAGGAGGCCATCCTGCGGAAGACGAGGCCCCTGCGCGGAGCCGGGGAGATCGGGATGGCGGCGGGGAAGGCTCTCGCGAAGACGGGAATGGGGAAGTATTTCCGGATCCTGATCGAGGAGGACGGGCTGAGCTGGTATCGCCGGGACGGCGTGATCGCGCGGGAGGCAGCCCTGGATGGGATCTACGTGATCCGGACCCAGGTGCCCGCCGGGCAGATGAGCACCGCCCAGACCAAGGCGGCCTACCAGGCGCTGTCCACCGTGGAGCGGGCCTTCCGCAGCCTGAAGGACGTGGACCTGCAGATCCGGCCCATCCACCACCGGCTGGAGAACCGGGTGAGGGCGCACGTATTCCTCTGCATGCTGGCCTACCACGTGGAGTGGCACCTGCGAAGGGCCTGGGAGCCGCTGCTCTGGGCCGAGAAGGCGCCCAAGGCCCATGGCGGCAAGAAGGCCACGGGATCGAACGAGGACGGCCTGAAGGTCAGACGCTACCGAGACATCCTGGGTGAGCTCGCCGCCTACACCCGGAACACCCTGCGGTTCAGCCAAGCCGGGAAGGCCACCTTGACCCTCTACCCGACCCCCAGCCCACTTCAGCAGAAAGCCTTCGACCTGCTTGGCATCACCCCCAGCCTGTAGTCAGAACCCAAGCACCCCGATTTCGCAGAAAACCACGTGAAATATGGGAATTCTCGCTGGATTCATATGGAACTTCAGTCCTGAAGGATGGTGATCCTTCCACCTACACAGTTGCTGAACCCGGCGGACCTCGACCAGGACCAAATCAATGGAAAAAGGCCATTCCCGCGCGTCCTCCTGGGCATTCAGCCAACTCCTGAGGGGAAGGTGCTGTTCACGGTTCGAGACAAGGATGCCATCAAGGAATCCTTGTCTCGATTTAACACAAGGACAGAAGTCCCTTCCTCTCCTGTCGACTCTCGAAGGGCCAGGTTGGAAGAGGAACGTTCAGTCCTTGCTTATCCTCGCATCGAGTGGTTGGAATACGACCCGGAAACTAAAAAAGTCACCAAAGTCGACCTGCCGAACGTTCCCACCGAAATCAATTCAACTCTTTTCCTTCGTGCCTTCACCTTTTCCTTTAACCGGAAAGGGACCTTAGTCTTCCCCAATTTCAGCAAGGCGAAATAAGGGAGTGAATCTCCATCTTTGATCGCCGGTTTTGTATCAGCCCTGCTTCCGCTCCATCCGCAGCTTCCCGCTGATGGCCACCTGCATGCCCCGCAGGTGGGCCAGGACCCGCTCCAGCTTCTGGCGCGCGATGTCCTGGAACTGGACCTGCTGGATGAGGGCGAAGATCGTGTCCTGGAGTTC
>DAIDKC010000013.1 GCA_027451045.1 Holophagaceae bacterium
GTTCATGAACACGAGGTGGGCGCCGTCCTCGTAGAGGAACTCGAGGTTGTGCTGCTCGAGGCTGGCCTTGTCCACTTTGTCGGCGCTGCCGAAGCGGTTCTCGCGGTTGATGCCGTCCTTCAGGCGCTTCATCTTCACCACCACCCGGGCCGGCAGGTTGCCGGGCGTCTGGTGCTCGACGCTGATGACGCGGCAGAGCTCGTTCTCGAAATTGACGATCATCCCGGCTCGGACCTGGGTGGCGTTGATGAAGGGCATGGGGGCTCCGGAAGGAGTGCGGCGGGATACGACGGTGGGCTCGGCCCTGGTGGAGGATGCGTCTAAAAACCCCTCGCCGGGTCCCAGCTCCGGAGGCTCGCAGGAGCCTTCTTCGCCACCCGGCGGGGGTTTCTGGTGGGCGTACCAGGATTCGAACCTGGGACTTCTACCGTGTGAAGGTAGCACTCTACCGCTGAGTTATACGCCCGCGGTCGTTCAGGTTACCCCAAGGCGAGCGCCACGCCAAGGGCCGAATGCGGGGGTCAGTCCCCGAGGGCCCGCCGGAGGGCTGCGGCGAACCGGGGCGCGTCCACGGCCCTCAGCCCGCAGATCCCCACCCTCAGTCCGCCCCGGACCGGGACGGCGAACACCCCGTCGCCCCGCATCCGGGCCCCGACTCCGGCCGGATCCCCCAGGGGCAGTGTCACGAAGAAGCCTCCCTGCCAGGGGGCGCCCGCCAGTCCCTCGGCGCGCAGGGCTGCGTCCAGGGCCAGGGCGCGGGCCTCGAGCACCTCGGACCAGTGGCGGTGCTCGGCGGCGAGGTGGGCCTGGGCCTTGCCGTCCCGCAGGAGGCGCAGGACCACGGACTGCGGCGCCCGGGCGCAGTTGGACCAGAGGCCGCGGGCGGCGGTCACGAGCGCCGCCTGGAGGTCCCGGTCCCGGGTCCAGGGGAAGGCCAGGGCTCCGGCCCGGGCCCCGTAGAGGGTGAAGGCCTTGGACAGGGAGTGGGCCGCCCCCACGAGCACGGCACCCTCCGCGCCAAGCCGGCCGTAGGCCGCCAGGGCGGAGGCCACCTCGGCGGGGTCCCGGGCGTAGTCGGGATAGGCGAGGTCCAGGAGCAGGGTGACGGGCCCGCGCCGGGCCAGGTCCGTCAGAAGGGTGCCCAGGGCCGCCCGGTCGCCGGCCGCGAGGCTCCGACCGGTCGGGTTGTGGCAGGGGTCGTTGAGCCAGAACAGGAGCCGCCCCTGGCGGGCCATCAGGGCCTCGGCGGCGGTGTGCCAGGCCCGGACATCCAGGGGGGCTCCTGCCGCCGGCCACGGCAGGCCCGCCAGCTGCACCCCGCCCTCCGCAGCGATGGTGGGGTAGGCGGCCCACCAGGGATCGGCGCTCAGCAGGACCTGGCCGGGCTCGAGGAACATCCTCAGGGACAGGGCCAGGGCACCGCCTCCGCCCGGGGTGGCGCAGGCGCATCCGGGGTGCGTGAGGTCCGGCCAGGCGCGCTGGACCAGGCCCCTCAGGTAGGCGGGATCGCCGGCGATGGCGGAGTAGGGGGCCACCTCCTGGGCGGTGAGCTGGCGCCAGAGGTCCATGATCGAATCCAGCACCACCAGCTGCCCGCTCTCGTCGAGCAGGGAGCCCACGGTGGCATCCAGCACCGGCCGCCCGGTCGCGGCGAGGGCCATGGCCTCGGCGTGGAGAGCGAAGATCGGATCGTCGGCCGGCAGGCCGTGGCGGGAGGGGATGAGGGGGCCGGGCATGGATCCAGCCTACCGCTCCAGGCGCGGGGGATGGTTCCGGGCATGGCGGAGGAAGGCGCCGGCCAGCCCGGAGGCCCCGCCCCCCGGCTGGACCCAAGAGAAGGACCTGGGGATGCGGAGGTCGGGCAGGGGCACGATCTCCAGCAGGCCCTGGCGGATCTCCCGCTGGAGGCTCCAGCGCGAGAGGAACCCGAGGCCGAGGCCCAGCAGCACGCAGGTCTTGATGGCCTCGGTGTCGCCCACCACCAGGTCCGAGACCCTCGGTGCCCGGGCCACGTGGGCCCGCCGCAGCGCGCGCTCCACCACCGCCCGGGTGCCGGAGCCCGGCTCCCGCCAGATGAGGGGGATCCCCGCCAGATCGCGGGCCTCCTGCACCGCCGCGAGGGGGACGGGGGCCCGCACCGCGCGGACCGGCACCAGCTCGTCCTCCAGGTAGGGCTCCAGGGCCAGGCCCGGGGCCCGGGTCAGGCCCTCTACCAGGGCCAGGGGGGTCCGGCCCGCCCGGACCCCTTCGAGGACGGCTTCGGTGTTCCCTGTGTCCAGCACCACCGGGCCGGGGCGGTGCTTCGCGAGGAACCCGCCGAGCAGGCGGGGGAGGACGTAGGCGGCGGCAGTGGTGCTGGCCCCCAGGCGCAGCTCGCCGCCCATGCGGGTGGCCCCCTGGAGGCGGCTTCCGGCCTCCTCCAGGAGCCCGTGGACCCGCCGGGCGTAGTCCAGCAGCAGCCGTCCGGCCTCGGTGGGCTCCACGCCCGAGGCATGGCGGATGAAGAGGGGGCGTCCGATCTCCGCCTCAAGCTGGCGGATCTGCGCCGTGACCGCGGGCTGGGAGAGGTGGAGGCTCCGGGCGGCCCCGGAGACCTGGCCGGACTGGGCGACGACGCGGAAGGTCTCCAGGCGGCGGGGGTCGAGGGCATGGGGCATGGCGGCTCCATCAATTTTTTGGATATTACATCCGATATCACGATTCGTTTTTCAAATGGAGGGCCGTCAGGATGGCTGGCATGAGCGAAGCCGCCCCCCTCCCCCGTTCCGCCTCCCCCCTTGCCGGCCCC